>CALLIQ010000108.1 GCA_938008925.1 uncultured Acidimicrobiales bacterium | reverse complement strand
CTTGTACCGGAGCCAATGCGCTCACGGTCACGGGCACAGAATGGTGATCGTCGACTCCCTCTGACGAGTACCCATCACGTCCACGCAAGGCCCCGGGCTCTCGCCCGGGGTCTTGTCGTTTTCGTGAGGCTGGGCCTCATCGCAGCGCGTGAACGAATCGATCGCGCTCCCGTTGCCACCACGCATGGCGTCGGTCGAATCGTTCGTCGCCACCCATCGCCAGCCACATCTCGATGAAGGCGGGCTCGCCGGCCTCCACCCTCCTCCGGACGAACGAACCCCTGTCGTCGATGACCCGATCGAGGCTCGTCAACACCGCCGAACGGTCGGCGACGTCCAGTCCGTAGGCATCGACGACGGCGCGCAGTCGCGCTGGTTTGTCGGCCGGTTCCCAACCGAGGCGTTCGGCGTTCTCGTGATCGTCGATCGGCACGCACATCCGAGCGAACGCAGCGACGTCGAAGGACCGGCGCCCCGGCGCTGCGAAGTCGAAGTCGATGAGACCCACCGCTTGTCCGTCTCGGAACACGACGTTCTCGAGGCACACGTCGTTGTGGCAGATGACGAGCCCGGAAACGGCCGCTGGTGTGACCGCCGACGCAACAGCATCGGACGTAGCAGCATTGGACGTAGCAGCAGGATCGATCGACGGATCGGCCATCTCTTGGCTCCAGGTGTCGCCGAGCGCCTCGGTCACGAGCTCGGTCGTCGCGTCGTGAAACTCGCGGATGAGCCGAGCGGTCGAGGTCAGCGCATCGTCGCTGCGGGCCCAGGTCGGATACGGAGGCGTCGCAACGTCTCCTTCGATGAACTCGAACTGCTCGCGCCCATCACGGGCCGAAGGCAACGGGAGGCTGGCACCGAAGAAGCCCCGTTCGCGGACGGCCACCAACATGGCGTTGATCGCACGACCGTGAGGCGATGCCGGGCGCCGGACGACCTCGCCGTGCCGGGTGACGAGTCCGTGGTTGGCGATGCCGCCGGACAGCTCGATCCCTTCCGGCCGGTCAGCGTTCTCGGCGACCTCGCCTTCCTCAGCGACCCCGCCTTCCTCAGCGACCTTGCCTTCGTCACCGACCTTGCCTTCTTCAGCGGTCACGGCGGATTCGAGCGTTCACAGCCGGTGGAGATCGGTCAGGCGAACCACGACCTCGCCGGCTTCGTTCGATGCATCCCGGTCGACCCGAGCCTCGATCCGCCATTCGTTCGATCCCATCGGGTCGAGCAAGATCTGTGTGGCCGTCAGCGACGACGCGTCGAAGATGAAGAACGCGCCACCGCGGGCCGTGGCGTTGGTGGCGATCGAGTCGTGCTCGTCCCAGTAGGTCGCCATGACGTCGGCGATCGCGTCGGAGGAGTCGAGCCCGCTCGCCGGCTCGGCCTGTGAGGCGAGCGTCTCGTAGTTTCGGCCGAAGGCGAGGTTCTGCACCCAGCCGAACACGGTGTTGCGAACCATGACACGAACGGCCTTCGGGTCGCCGACGACGTCGCTGAGTCCATCGGTGTGACCGGGTGGGCGGATCTGTTCCTCGTCTGGTCCAGCGCCATCGAGCCCGGCCTGCATCCGCTCCCACTCCTCGATGAGACTCGAGTCGACCTGGCGGACGACGGCGCCGAGCCAGTCGGTGAGGTCATCGAGCTCGTCGGTCTTGGCTTCCTCCGGGACGTTCTGGACGAGCCCCTTGTAGACGTCGGAGAGGTACCGGAGCACGACGCCTTCCGAGCGCTTCAAGCCGTAGTGGTTGATGAGTTCGGTGAAGGTCATCGACCGTTCGAACATGTCGCGGGCGACGGACTTGGGCCGCACGTTGTCGCTCCCGACCCACGGATGCTGCGAGCGGAACCGATCGAAACTCCCGTAGAGCCATTCGCGATTGGGCTGCGGCGGTCGAACCTCCGCCAGGCGTTCCATGCGCTCCTCGTACTCGACGCCCGATGACTTCATCTCGGCCATGAGGGCCGACTTCGCGCGATCGAGCTGTGCGGCGATCACCACGCCGGGGTTCTCCATCACCGATTCGATGATGGTCAGCAGATCGAGGGCGAGTTCGAGATCGCTGGTGCCGAGCGGATCGGGCTCGGCCTGCGGGACAGGTTCGGCATCCGCCTCGATTTCATCCGCCTCGACTCGGCTCTCGTCGACCGCGCCCTCGTCGACTCCCTCCAAGTCCGAGTCCAGATCTAGGTCCGAATCCAGCCCGGTCTCGAGGGGGGTCGTGTAGACGGGCGGGGGAGCGACGAAGCGCTCGCCCGCCAAACGCTGATCGATCGCCTCGATCGCCCAGAGCGACAACGGTTGATGCAGGGCGAACTCGTCCTGCAGGTCGAAGTTGACCCGAACCCGTCGCCCGAGGTCGTCCGGGACCTCGGGAAACTCGAGCAGCTCGGCATCGACCAACGAGCGATAGATCGAGATGGATCGCCGGATGTGCTCGCGCTGACGCCGCCGCGGCTCGTGGTTGTTGGTCATGAGGCGTCGAACCGCGTCGCAGCCGTCTGTGCCGCCCTCTGTGCCTACTTTCGTGCCGTCCCCGGCGCCCTCGTTGGTTCGGGGCCGGTCGAGAAGGCTCATCACCATCTGATGGTTGACCCGGAAGTTCGACCGAAGCGCCTCGGGTTCGCCGTTCACCATCTTCGTGAACGTGTCTTCGGTCCAGTGCGAGTAACCCCGCTCCGGCGGCTTCTTCTTGACGACCTTCTTGGCCTTCTTGCCTCCGGTCGCCGCCTTTGCGGCCTTTGCTTCCGCCCGCAGGTTGTCGACGACGTGCTCGGGCGCTTGCACCCACACCGTGCCGCGATCGTCGAATCCCTTGCGGCCAGCACGGCCCGCGATCTGGGCGAACTCCCGATTCTTGAGCGTGCGGTTGGACTGGCCGTCGTACTTGCACAGCTGGGTGAACAACACCGACCGGATCGGCACGTTCACGCCGACGCCGAGCGTGTCGGTCCCGCAGATGATTTTGAGCAAGCCGTCTTGGGCGAGCCGTTCGACGAGGAGGCGGTACTTCGGCAGGAGGCCGGCGTGATGAACACCGATCCCGCCGAGTAGATAGCGACGGAGATCCTTCCCGATCGGTGAGTCGAACCGGAAGCCGCCGATCGCCTCCTTGATCTTCTCCTTCTCGGGCTTGGTGAGCGGGTCGAGGGAGAGGTAGCCCTGGGCTGCCTCGGTCGCGTCTCGCTGGGTGAAGTGGACGAGATAG
>CALLIQ010000107.1 GCA_938008925.1 uncultured Acidimicrobiales bacterium | reverse complement strand
TCGACAGGGGTGATCGGAAGGACTCGGTGATCGACAGGGCTCAGCGATCGAAACGGCTAGGCGACCGACAGGGCGTCGGGGTCGGCGAGCGGATCGAGCTCGGGGAGCGGAGGCAGTGCCTGCACCAGCGAATCGATCGCCACGTCGTCGTGATCGCCAGACACGATGTCGGCCAGCAGCGCGGCCTGGCGCTCCGCCCGCTCCTTGGCCTCCGCGTATGGCATCGTCGAGAACATCACCATGTTGTAGCGAGGACTGAGATGCGTCGGGTGTCGGCTCTCGAGGTCGAGGGCAAGATTGCGCTTCGCCAGGTAGTCGGGGTCGATCACCCCGGCCCGCATCTCGATGTAGTTGCCCAACGCCATGTCGGCGATCGCGTCGGCGTTCGGCTTTCGGTCGGCCTCGAACGCCCGGAACGCAGCGGCGATGTCGTCGGGCGAGGAACGAAGGTGTTGGTCGAGCGAGCGGACCGACTCCATGGCGAGGTTCATGCCCTGGCCGTGAAAGGGCACGATGGCATGCGCCGCATCACCGAGGATCACGGCTCGATCGTCGATGCTCCAGCCACTCGCCCGCATCGTTCCGAGCGGACCGGTGGGGTTCTCGAAGAACTGATCGGCGAGATCGGGAACCATGGCAGCGAAGTCGGCGAAGTGCTCGTCGAAGAACGCGACCACGGCTGCGGGCGTGGCGAGTTGCTCGAAGCTCGACTTCGGGGCGAAGAGCGTGACGGTGAAATCTCCTTCGGGGTTGGCCAGCGCGATCAGCATGAACTCGCCCCGGGGCCAGATGTGCAGCGCGTTCGGGTCGAGCTGGAACGTCCCGGTCTCGGGATCGGGCGGGAGCGTCAGCTCCTTGTAGTCGTGGTCGAGCCACTCCGTTTCGGCGGCCATCTCTCGACCGGTCGTTCGGGCGTGATCGAGCATCGAGCGTCGCACGCGCGACCCGGCGCCGTCGGTGCCGAACACGACCCCGAACGGTTCGCTCGTTTCGTCGTCGAAGTGGAGCAGCGATCGCTCGAAGTCGACCGATGACAGCGCCGTCTCGAAGCGAACGTCGACCCGGCCCGTCGCCTCGGCGGCATCGAGCAGGATGGCATTCAGGTCGCTGCGCGAGACCGAGTGGATGACCTCGTGGGGTCGCGTGCCATACGGCTGGAGGTCGGGGGTCGGATCGCCGACGGCGTGGATCATGCGCCCCTTCATGGGGATCGTGATCGCGTCGACCGACTCGATCACACCGACATCGACGAGCGGCACGATGCCGCGCGTCGCCAAGGCCAGGTTGATCGACCGACCGGCGTCGATGTCGACGCGCCGCAGATCGGGGCGGCTCTCGTAGATCGTGACGTCGTGACCCTGTCGGGCGAGATACAGCGCGAGCAGGGCACCGGCCTGGCCAGCGCCGACGACGACAACGGGACCGTGCTGATCGAGGGTCATGCGCCCGCCTCGGTGAGGATCCGGTCGAGGATGGTGACGAACCGCTGAATGTCGGTGAAGGAGTTGTAGAGGGGAACCGGGGCCACCCTGATCACGGCCGGGTAGCGCCAGTCGCATGCGACGTCCGCCGCCTCGAGGGCTTCGTACACGGCCTTGCCGTCGATCGAAGGAGCCGTCACCCGCAGCGCGTACTGGCATCCACGAGCGTCCATCTCGGTCGGCGTGATGCTCTCGATGCGGTCACCGAGCACGGCGTCGAGCAACGAATCGAAGTACTCGATCTGCTGCTCAGACTTGTGTCGCATCGAGCCGACGCCACCGGCGCGGTCGATGATGTCGAGCGATGCGCGAAGCGCAGCCATCGACAGGATCGGCGCATTCGACAGCTGCCAAGACTCGACGGTGGGGATCGGATCGAACTCGGTGGCCATCTCGAACCGGGTCGACTTGTTGGTCCCCCACCAGCCGAGAAACTTCGGCAGCGTCGGATCGGCGATGTGGCGGTTGTGGACGTAGGCGCCGCCCACTCCCCCGGGTCCGGCGTTCAAGTATTTGTACGAGCACCATGCGGCGAAGTCGACACCCCAATCGTGGAGGTCGAGCACGACGTTGCCGACCGCGTGGGCGAGGTCGAACCCGACGATCGCGCCGACGGCATGGCCGGCCCGCACGATGTCGGCCATCGGCAGCACCTGTCCGGTGTAGTACTGCACCCCCGGCAACATGACGAGGGCGAGCTCGTCGCCGTGTTCGGCGATGGCGTCGAGAACGTCGTCGGGGCGCAGCGTGTCCTCGCCGTCTCGCGGCGCGATGACCACGAGCGAGGTCGCCGGGTCGAATCCTCGTTGACGGATCTGCGACTCGACCGCGAAGTGATCGGAGGGAAACGCATGATCCTCGATGAGGATCTTGTGTCGCTTCTCGGTGGGGCGATAGAAGCTGACCATCAGCAGGTGCAGGTTCACCGTCAGTGCATTCATGGCGACGACTTCGTTGCCGTGGGCACCGACGACCGAGGCGAGCTGATCGGTGAGCAGCTCGTGATAGGGCTCCCAGGCGAGGTTCGTGCCGGCGCCGGTCGGGTCGGTTCCCGCGAAGTGACCGTCGACGCCGAGCGAGCCCCAGCGGTCGAGCTCGGCGTTTACGGCGTCTCGCGCCGCGAGCGGGAGCGCGCCGAGCGAATTGCCGACCAGATAGATCTTCGGCTCGCCATCAGC
>CALLIQ010000106.1 GCA_938008925.1 uncultured Acidimicrobiales bacterium | reverse complement strand
AGGAGCGAGTCGGCGCCCGAAAGCCAGCCGTTGGTCCCGAGGTGAATGATGACGACCGGCGCCAGCGACCCGTCGTCGCGCGCCGCGTCGATGCGTTCACCGAGGACGCTGATCTGACGGCCGACCTCGGTGTCGTAGGTGGTGGAGGAGCCACCGAGCTCGACGCCGGTCAGCCGGAAGCCTTCGAGAATCGAATCGCCGATGACCAGAACCTCGGCGGGGAGTGGTCGAGTGCGGGGAGCGATCGGCTCGTCGACGAGTCGAGGCGTTCCGGTTCGGTCGGCGAACTCGTCCGACTGGGCGAGCCCATCGAGAACGGCGCCGCGGCCCTCGGTTGTCGCAACCGACGACCAGAACGCCCGCCCGTCGTCGTCGGCTGGTCGTCCGAGCACGTTGGCATAGATCAGTTCGACGAAGTCGTCGTCGTCGAGGAGCCCATACCGCGCGACGAACTCGCCGGAACCGGCGAACGAAGATGCGATCTCGAGCAGTGGCGTCCCCGACGATCGGCGGGACAGCCAGTGGGCGAGGCCTGCTCGATCGGGGGCGCGAAGGAACGTCGCTTGGTACAGGCGCGTCACGGCCGCCGCCGACGCGTCCGTCCCGACAGCTGGCGCCGGCGGGAGCGGGGGAGCGGTCGATGTCCGGAGCTGGTTCTCGCTCGATTCGGCGATCCCTGTGAGCACCTCCGCCCGAGTCGCACCGGCATCGAGACGGCCGCGCCAGAACGCCGCGCCGTCAGGGTCGCTGCCTCGACCGAGCACGTTCGCATAGAGCCGATCGACGAACGCTTCGTCGTCGAGCGGGCCATAGGTCGAGGCGAACTCCGACGACGTTGCGAACCCGTCGGCGATCGTCACCAGCGGTTGACCCCTCACGTAGCGCCACACCCAGAAGTTGAGACCGTCGATGTCGGGTGCACGTCCGAATGCGGCTCGATACAGGCGGACGATGGAGCCTTCGACACCCGGTTCAGCGATCGGGATGCGGTCGGCTCCCGATGCGTCGCCTCCCTGGGCGCTGGCGCCGACCGGCGACAGGCTGCCGAGGACGAGCAGCACCGCCAGCAGCGCCGTCTGCAGCAATGCCGCCTGCAGCAATGCCGCCTGCAGCAATGCCAACACTGCCATCAGCGGCTTCGCCGGCACGCTCGTCAGACCTGGAACGGGTAGATCGAACCGAGCGCCAGGATCGACGTGAGTTCGTCGAGCGCCCGCATCGATTCGTCGGCCAAGACGGGATCGAGGAGGTCGGTCGGCGTGATGGATGATCGGTAGTGCCGGTCGACCCACTCGCTGAGCTCATCGAGGAGCTCGTGATCGACGAGTACTCGCCCCGACAACGCAGCCCGCTCGGCGTCGTTGAGCACCACCCGGAGCCGGAGGCACGCCGGTCCACCGCCGTTGCGCATGCTCTGGCGAAGGTCGAACGACTCGACCGACGCGATCGGGTTGCCACCATCGGCGGTGATCCGATCGAGGGCGGCTCGGGTTGCCAGGGTCTCGATCGCCTCGCTCGGCGCGATCACGACCATGGTCCCGTCGGGTCGGGTGATGAGCTGGGAGTTGAACAGATAGGAGTCGACGGCCTCATCGAGGCTCACCTCGTCACGTCCGACGACGATGGGAACGACCGACGTGTTGGCGGACCATCCCGCGACGAACTGGGCGACGCGCTCGATGCTCGGCTCGGATCCGAGTTCGGCCGCCTCGTACGCGTCCTGGTGACACAGCACGACCCGCTCGTTCACGACGGCGACGACGTCGTTGTGGAACGCACCAGCATCGATGGCGATCGCCGATTGTCGAACGAAGCGTTGTCTGTCGGCGTCGATGCCATGGAGGCGGCCAACGGCTTCGCTCGCTTGGAGGGTCTGGCGGCGAGGAAAGCCGTCGGTGGTGTTGAACGGTTCGTCGGCCCGTCGGCCGTAGACGAACACATGCGTTCCCGGTTCGCCGTGGTCGTTCGCGAGGCGGGAGTGGTTCGCCGCCCCCTCGTCGCCGAAGGCGAGCGTGGCCGGCAGCGGCTCGTGGACGGCGAAGTGGGCGTCGTTCGCGAAGATGGCCCGCAAGGTCGTCGCCGTCTGCTGTCCCTCGATCGACCGATTGGTGTTCGCGACGAGGTTCGCTGCGGTGAGATGGACCCGTCCGTCAACGGTGTCGGTCGATGGCGCGACGGTCGCCGCGTTGGCGGCCCACATCGCCGACGCCGAGCTCACCTGCGGGGCGAGCTCGGGAGCGGTCGAACGCAGGCGCTCGACGGCGGCGACGGGCTCACGCCCGAATCCCAAGGCGTCGAGGGTCGGGCCGTGCGGTCTGGAGTGAGGAGGGAGCACCCCTTGGATCAACCCGGCGTCGAGCAGCGATCGCATCTTGGCGATGCCCTGGTGCGCCGCGAGCCGGGGATTGGCGTCGGCCTTTGCGTTGCCGGACGATGCCTTGTTGCCGAACGACAGCCCGCCGTAGTTGTGGGTCGGCCCGACGAGGCCGTCGAAGTTGACCTCTCGGGCGGTCACCTCGCGGGACCGATCGGCCGAGGTGTTTGGTCGACCTGTTCGATCGATGGAACCTCCGGGTGGGCTCCGAGCTGAAGGCTCGCGACCGGATGGGCGACGTAGTCGGCGGCGTGGAATCCGGCAGGCCGGTGGTTGCCGGAGGCTCCCGTTCCACCGAAGGGCGCCGCACCGGATGCGCCGACGGTCGCGACGTTTCGGTTCACGATGCCGGCCTCGAGCATGGGGCCAGTCTGTGCCCAGACGGCGTCGTCGTCGGTGATCACCGCCGCAGCGAGCCCGAAACTGGTGTCGTTTGCCTCGGCGATCGCGGCATCCAGGGAGCCGACTCGAATGATCTGGAGCACCGGACCGAAGATCTCGGCGTCGGGCCGACCCTCGGCGTTTGTGACGTCGATGATTCCTGGGGTGAGGTAGGCGTCGCCGTCGTCGGTGCGCGTCGAAGGGAGAAGTACGCGTGCGCCACGATCGATCAGGTCTTGCTGGGCCGCCAGCACGCCGTCGGCGGCCCGACGAGAAACGACCGGGCCCATGAAGGGCTCCGGATCGGTTTCGGGCGATCCGACCCGCAGCCGGGCGGCGAGCTTCGTGACGGTGTCGACGATCGCGTCGCCGTGGTCGTCGTCGCTCACGACGAGTCGGCGGGCGCAGGTGCATCGCTGCCCCGAGGACAAAAAGGCGCTCCTCACGATGAGCGCCGCGGCGGCATCGACGTCGTCGACCGACCAGGCGATCACCGGGTTGTTGCCGCCGAGCTCGAGGGCGAGCATCACCTCCGGTCGTCCGCCGAGCCGTCGGTGAATCGCTCGACCAGCGACGACGCCACCGGTGAACAGCACCGATGCGGTCCGGGGATTGTCGATCAGGGCCTCGGCGACGGCGACGCCGCCGTGCACGAGGTTGATGACGCCGTCTGGCAACCCCGCCTCGACCCAGAGCTCGACCATTCGCTGGCCGACCACCGCGCCCTGTTCGCTGGGTTTGAACACCACGGTGTTGCCGGCGAGGAGCGCCGGGGTGATGTGGCCGTTCGGGAGATGGCCGGGGAAGTTGAAGGGGCCGAGGACGACGGTCGGTCCGAGCGGGCGGTGGGACACCTCGAGCGCGCCAGCCGCGAGGTCGGCGGTCGTCATTCCCGTTCTCGAGTCCCGGGCGGTGATCGACGTCTCGGCCTTTCCGATCATGGCGGCGACCTCGCCGGCGGCGTCGGTGTGCGTCTTGCCGATCTCGACCGAGATCAGTTCGGTCAGCTCGTCGCGGTGTTCGGCCACGAGTTCAGCGAACCGTCTGACGATCTCGTCTCGGTCGCCCACTTCGGTGTGCCGCCAGGTCGAGAACGCTTCGGTGGCAGCGGCGAGCGCGGCGCCGGCCTGGGCGGCCGATGCGGCTGCGCCGTCCGCGAGCGCTCGCCCGTCGATCGGCGAGACGGTGTCGGCGGCGAGTTCACCTTCGCCGGCGACCCATTCGCCTCCGATCAGCTGGAAGAGCGGGCTGGGGAAGATCTGGTCGGTCATCGACGGGTCCGTTTCGCTGGCGCCACCAGCACCGACTGGTCGACCGACCAGCCGATCGTGGCGAGCGCGTCATCGCTCAGTGCGATCTGGGTTGGTGCGATCTGGCCTGCTGCGATCTGACTTGGTGCGATCTGATCGTCGAACGGTTGAGGTTCGCTCATCGTGACGGCGAAGCCCTCGAGTGATGGATCGGCGACGAGGAGCCGCCCTGAGCCTGTTCCACTCGCGGCTGTCCCGCTCGCGACAGCGGGGGTCGGGGCGCCAGAGCGAGTGATCGAGGCGGGGCGGGCGGATCGGACGATCTCGAGATCGTCGATGTGGGCATCGAGACACAACCCTGCGTCGAAGATGTCGACGTAGTTGCGGTTCCGCATGCCCTGCTCTTCG
>CALLIQ010000105.1 GCA_938008925.1 uncultured Acidimicrobiales bacterium | reverse complement strand
TGCACGAGCGCAACCGACCCGTCGTCGAGACCATCGATGTCATCGACCACGACCAAAATGGGCCGCGTGCGAGCCTTGCGTTGCAGCTGGCCCATCGCTGCGAAGAAGAGCTCGTCGGGTTGTTGGGCCGACGCGTCGCCCACCAGGTGATGGAGCGCCCCGAAGGCGACGGTTCGCAGTGAGACCGACCCGACGATTCGTTCGACCGCCCAATCGAGTTCGGCGAGATGGTCGGCCACGGCGTGTGCCCGGTGAGTCTTGCCGACGCCGGCCGGACCGACGAGGAGGGCCGAGCGGCGCGCGGCGAGGAGGTCGATGACCCTTTGTTCGTCGTCGCGTTGCTCTTCAGACACCGGGCGCGACAGTACTGCTCTGTGGCAAAGAGGCCCTGTTCGCCCGTCGCTTCGGCTCTGCCGAGGATTTCGGTCGAGGTCTCAGTTGAGGATGAAGTCGCGGAGGACGTCGAACGCTCGCTCCGGCTTGTCGATCCACACGCCATGGCCCGCATCGTCGAACGCTTCGAAGCGGACGAGGTCTTGGTGCATGGCCGCCACGATGTCGCGGCTGTCGTCGATCGGTGTGACGGGATCCTCGGTACCGGCGATCACCAGTGTCGGGCAGCGGATCTGATCGAGCTCGGCGGTGAAGTCCATCGTGTGCCAGATGCCGCCGAGTTGGTGGAAGACCTTGGCGGCCCCGAGCCGGAAGGTTGTGTTGCGGGGCGTGGTCGGCGTCGTCGTGTGGTAGTGCGGCATACAGACCTCCGCGTAGCGGGCGAATGCCGCGCCGTTGCCGCTCTCGACCAGTGCCTCCTTCGCCGCTTCGGCAGCCTCGGCGCCGCCGAGCCGGTCGAACACCTCGATGCAGCGCACCGGGTCGAGTCGGGCCTGGGTGCTCGACAGGATCAGCTTGGCTGGGTGCTCGGGGTGGCGGATCCCGTACGTGGCGGCGACCATCCCGCCTGCCGAGTTGCCGAGCACGATCGGTTGGTCGATGTCGAGAGCATCACAGAACCCGACGAGGTCATCGGCCCATCGATCGAGGCTGTAGTGGCCATCGTTCGATTCATCGCTGCGGCCGCAGCCGAGGAGGTCGAGGTAGACCACCTGCGCGATGTCGGCGAGTCGGTGGAAGTAGGGCTTGAACACCGTGTGGTCGGAGTTGCCGGGTGAACCGTGGAGCAAGACCAGCGTCGGTCGTTCGTCGAGCTCGCCTCGTCCGTCGAGCCCGACACCTTCAACGTCGAAGAAGAGTCGTCGCCCGTTCACCATCACTCGCATGTGTCGCAGTGTCACCCGAACCTCCAGGCGAGGCCAACTAGGGTCGGCCGAGCGCCCGTGTTCGATGTCCGCACGGGCCACACCGCATCGGAGGGAAGCGGCATGTTGCGTGGTTCGCGAGTGAAGAAGTTGGTTGTCGTCATGGCGCTTTACTGCGGCGCCGTGGGTGCCGGAGTCGGCCCGGGCGCCTCGCCAGCTGGCGCCGCCGACGAGGCAAAGACCGAGACCGGGTGTGAGGGCTACTCGGACTCGGTCGCTCGGTTGTACCGAGCTGCCTTCCTCCGGCCGGCCGAACAGGACGGCTTCGACTACTGGATGGCCACCTACACCTCGGGTGACATGTCGCTCACCCAGATCGCCGAGTTCTTCTCGGGGAGTCAGGAGCTGCAGGATCTCTATGGCGACCTGAACGACGCCGACTACGTCGACCGCGTCTATCGGAACGTGCTCGACCGCGGCCCCGACCCCGAGGGTCTGGCCCACTGGCTGGGCGAAATGGCAGCCGGGATGGACCGCGGCACCGTTTTGCTGCGCTTCACCGAGTCGCCGGAGTTCGTTGGCAAGACCAGCACCGCCGAGCCCACCGATGGCTACTTCGGCAACGGTCTCACCGGGATGTGGCAGTGCACCGTCGACCACGGCGACATCGCTGCGGTCTCGCGTGCGTTCGCCGAGGCGGTCGCGGCGGAGAACACGACGACGATGTCGATCCTGGCCGGTGAGCCGGTCACGCTCGACGCATCGCTCCCCGAACTCGAGCTCGGCGCACCGGCGCTGTTCTTGGACGCGGAGGATCCCTCGGCGGGGTGGTGTGAACGCATCGGCGACTTCGGCCGACAGTGTTTCTGGTTCTTGCTCGAAGACGGATCGACCACCTGGACGCTGCGGATGGTTCTCGCAGCCGAAGACATCGACTTCGACGGGAGCGGCTGGACCGGCCGCTACATCGTCGTCGAGCACGAGGTCACCGAAGTCGGCTCCTGAGTCGAGAATTCGATACGCAACGTGGGAATCTGGGCGGCAGCGAGAGGGTTATCCTCCGCCGTTCCCCTACTCACACCGAGGTGTTTTGTGCTTCTCGTCCACCGTGGAGGTCTCCGTTGACTTCCCGCCCTCAGCTCGCCAGTTGGCGAGCCTTCCTCACGCTTCTGACCCTCGCTCTGGTCGCCGCAGCCTGCGGCTCATCGAGCGGGACGTCTTCTGAGGCGTCCGAAACCCCAGCCGAGTCGTCCTCCGAAGACGCATCTGAATCAGATGACGCTTCCGACCAAGATGACGGCGACCGGGTCTTGCGAATCGGTGCCATTCCCGATCAGGAACCCGAACGGCTGCAGCGAACGTATTTCGCTCCTCTCCGACTATCTCGAGGCCGAGATCCCGGGTCTGACCGTCGAATACGTCCCGGTCACCGAGTACACGGGCGCCGTCACCGGCTTCCGGGTGGGCGATCTCGACGCCGTCTGGTTCGGCGGCCTCACCGGCGTCCAGGCTCGTCTCGAAGTCGACGGTGCCAATGCCATCGCGCAGCGAGACATCGACGAGGAGTTCACGTCGGTGTTCATCGCCCGAGCGGACAGCGGCATCGAGCCAATCGAGGGCGTCGACGGATTGTCGGTCCTCGCCGGCCGGTCGTTCACCTTCGGTTCGGAGTCGTCGACATCGGGCCGGCTGATGCCACAGTCGTTCCTGTCCCAGGCCGGGATCGACCCGACGGAAGACTTCGCCGGCCAACCCGGGTTCTCCGGCAGCCACGACGCAACGATCGAGGTCGTGAGTGCTGGCAGCTTCGAAGTCGGTGCGCTCAACTCCCAGGTCTGGGATGCCCGGGTCGCGGAAGGAGCGGTCGACACCGACGAGGTCATCGAGATCTTCCGGACGCCGCCCTACTTCGACTACCACTGGGTGGCGCAGCCCGATCTCGACGATCGGCTCGGCGACGGCTTCACCGAGGATCTCACCACAGCGTTGACGGGGCTCGATGAGAGCAACCCCGACCACGCCGCGATCCTCGAGCTGTTCGGCGCTGGCTCGTTCATCGTGACGGACAACGCCAACTACGAGGCGATCGAACTGGTCGGCCGTGAGACCGGCCTCATCCGCTGATCGCCGATCACTCGGCATCTTGAACGCAATCCACGCTCACCCCGGTCCGTTCGGCGGTTCGGGGTGAGCGCCGCGCTCGAGCTGCGCGGCGCGTCGGTTCACTACGGCGCCATCACGGCTCTCGACGGCATCGACCTTCGTGTCGAGGCCGGTGAACGGGTCGCGCTCATCGGCCCGAGTGGCGGCGGCAAGACGTCGCTCCTCGGCGTGGCCGCCGGCCTCGTCGCGCTCGACGACGGCGAGGTGTCGACGCTCGGCGTCGATCGATCGTCGATGGCGCGAACTCGACGAGGCGAGCGCGATCGGCGTTCGCTGGCCCGTCGAATCGGCATCGTCCCCCAAGATCTCGCCCTCGTTCCGTCGCTGCGCGTCGTGCACTCCGTGAACGCCGGTCGGCTGGGCGCCTGGTCGCGATGGCGAGCCCTTCGATCGCTGGTTCGGCCGGTCGAGGCGGATCGGGTCGACGAGGTGCTCCGAGCCTTCCGTCTGGACGACCGGGTCGACGCACGCACCGGCGACCTGTCCGGCGGTCAACAGCAGCGGGTCGCCGTTGCCCGGGTGGTCATCCAGGGGCCGGAACTGGTTCTCGCCGACGAACCGACGTCGTCGGTCGATCCCGAACTCGCCGACCTCGTGATGGCCGAACTGTGCGCACCCGATCGGTCGTGGACGGTGATCGCCAGCGTGCACGACCCGGCGTTGGCGATGCGTCACTTCGATCGCATCATCGGTGTGTCCGACGGAACGGTCGCGTTCGATCGTGCCGCAGGCGACGTCGATTCCACGGATGTCGACGCCCTCTACGAGCAACCTTGATGTTTCGGCGTGACTGAGCGGCGGCGAGCGTGGGTTTTCGCCGGCGCCGTTCTCGCTTGGGCGACCTGACGGGCCGGTCTCGACGATGTCGTCAACGGGCGGGGGTGGCCGAACCTCGCAGAGTTCTGGTCCGCAGCGACGCGCCCGGAACTGGCTGGTGAGTTCGTTCGGCTGACCGTCGATGCTGCCGCGGTCACGTTGTCGTACGCATTGCTCGGCACCGTGTTGTCGATCGTGATCGGTGCGGTCGGGGCCGGGGCGACGTCGGAGCTGGTGTGGGGTGATCACCGTTGGCGTGCCATCGCCCAGGGTGTGCTCAGCGTTCCCCGTGCGATCCACGAGGTGATCTGGGCGCTGCTGTTGGTGCAGATCC
>CALLIQ010000104.1 GCA_938008925.1 uncultured Acidimicrobiales bacterium | reverse complement strand
GTAGTGCACGCCGAGGAGATCGAGTTGCGTCGCGATCTTGAGCTTGTCGTCGGCCGTGAGGGCGATGCCCTCGAACTGCGATCCGTCGCGAAGCGTCGTGTCGAAGATCTCGACCTGTTCGGGCCAGGATGGATCGCGCGTCGCGCTGCGAGAGATGTCCACCGATCAGCCCTTCACGGCGGTGCGCCAACCGTGGTCGTCTGGCGAGTCGCCGACGAGCACCGAGGTGAGCGCTTCACGGATCTTCAACGTGTTCTTGCCCGGCTGACCGTCACCGACCGACACCGGCTCGTCGCCGATCACGATCGTCCCGACGGGAGCGACGACGGCCGCAGTACCCGACAGGAACACCTCACCGTGCGACGCCCATTCACTGAGCTCGGCGACCGAAAGCGCACGCTCCTCGACCTCGTAGCCCATCGCCGCACCGAGCTCGATCACGGAGTTGCGGGTCACGCCATGGAGGAACGACTCGTCGAGCTGGCGAGTGATCAGACGATCATCGTCGACGAGGAAGAAGTTGGACGCGCCGGTCTCGGTGATGTCGTTCCCGGTCGCGAACAGCACCTGGTCGGCGCCGTGTTCGGCCTTGGCGTCGAGGGTCGGTCCGAGCGCCATGACGTAGTTGGCGCCGCTCTTGACCATGCCGAACTGCGGGGTCGTCCTGGGGATGGACGTCTCGACGTAGATCGTGAGCGGACGAACGCCACCGGCGAAGTAGTCACCGACCGGCGAACAGATGACGTAGAGCATGCCGACGTCGCTCGGGACCGCGGCCGCGCCGATGTTCGGCGTCGTGCCGATCATGGTCGGGCGGATGTACAGCGAGCCGGGCGCATCCGGCGTGAAGGAGGCGTTGGCCTCGACCGCATCGACGATCATCGTCCGGATGAGGTCGGCCTCGGGCACGGCCATCCGGAGACGGCCGATGCTCTGACGCATTCGCTCGACATGATCGTCGAGCCGGAAGATGGCGAGGGTCCCGTCACTCTGGCGGTGCGCCTTGAGGCCCTCGAAGCACGCGCTGCCGTAGTGCAGGACATGGGTGCCCGGATGCATCGAGAAGTTCTCGAACGGCTGGGCCGCACCGCTGTAGGCATAGGTGCCATCCGCCAGGTTGGCGATGGTCATCTGGTCGCCGAACAGGGAGCCAAAGGGCGCGGAAAACGGGTCGGTCACGAGAACTGCCTCACAGCTTGGACGAGACGGCATCGCCGATCTCGCTGGTGGAACCGGTCATGGACACACAAGCATCACACGCCGCACGAACTCGTGCAGCTGCATCGGCCGTCGCGCCACCGTGGTCGTCTCCCTCGGCGAGGAAGTCGAGCATCATCGCGCCGGACAAGATCGCCGCGATCGGGTTGGCCTTTTGCTGCCCGGCGATGTCGGGCGCTGAGCCATGAACCGGTTCGAACATCGACGGACCGGTGCGAGCAGGGTTGAGATTCGCAGACGACGCGAGGCCGATGCCGCCTGAAACGGCGCCACCGAGGTCGGTGAGGATGTCGCCGAACAGATTGTCGGTGACGATCACGTCGTAGCGCTGCGGGTCCTGCACGAAGTAGATGCATGCGGCGTCGACGTGGTTGTAGGCGGTCTCGACATCGGCGTAGTCGGCTGCCTGTACCTCGTTGAATGCTCGTTCCCAGAGATCGCCCGAGAACGTCAGCACGTTGGTCTTGTGCACGAGGGTGAGGTGGTTGTTCCTGGTCTTGGCGAGATCGAAGGCGAACCGAACAGCCCGCTCCGCTCCCATCCTCGTGTTGACCGAACCCTGCGTGGCGATCTCGTGCGGGGTGTTCTTGCGCAAGAACCCGCCTTCGCCGGCATAGGTGCCTTCGGTGTTCTCGCGAACGACCATGAAGTCGTGGCCGGGAGCATCATCGGTGGCGGCGAGCTTGAACGGCCGCAGGTTGACGTAGAGGTCGAGCTCGAAGCGCATCTTGAGCAACAGTCCGCGTTCGATCACGCCGGGCGGAACGCCGGGAGCACCGACCGCGCCGAGGAAGATGGCATCGAGGTCTCGCCACTCGGCGAGAACCGAATCGGGAAGGACGGTGCCGTCGTCGAGGTATCGAGCGCCACCGAGGTCGTAGTCGACCGTGTCGAGACTCACGCCGGCAGCGTCGATGACCTTCAAGCCCTCGGCGATGACCTCTGGACCGATGCCGTCTCCCCCAACGATGCCTACTCGATACGCCACTTTCTCAACTCCAACCTCGGACGTCCGGGCTACGCACGGACTCAACGGACGCCCAAACCCTAGGGCCGGCGGCGCGGGGTCCCGCCATCGATTGCGCGCCCGCCGACATCGGCGGATGCACGAACCTCGACCAAAACAACTCAAGCGATTCCGCGAACACGCCGATTCAACGACGAGGACGGCTCCCAAGACGGCGGCAGAACCAACATGACGACAAACGACACCCTCGATTTCTCGATGAAGAACGTGCCGACCGAATGGCACGACGCGGCTGAGGAAGCCCCGGAATCGGACAATCAACCACTGCGGCACAAGCGCGTGCTCGCCGTCATCCCGACGCTGGAGCGCGCCGATGTCCTCACGGGCACAATCGCGGCGATCGGCATGTCCGTCGTCGCCGGCGTCGCCTGGTTCGCAATGGAGACGCGAGGCCACCTCGTGACCCCGTGGATGGCCATCCCCTTGGCGCTCCTGATGGCGGTCGCCGTCCGCCTGGGATCGGGTCGGCCCGATCCGGAGGTTCGCGCCACCCTCGCCACCATCTTCTATCTGCTGGCGCTCTTCGGCACGATCTACATGATCGAGCGGTACGACTTCATTCTCACCTACGGCTACAGCCCGGATCTGAGCGCAGCGGAGAACGCCCTCGTGCGCGACCGGCTGACCCAGCCCGAAACGGTGCTGGCCTGGGCGACGGGCCTGATCATCGTCGTGCAGACGTCGTATCTGTCCCGGCGCCGACTCAGCTTCTGACGTCCTGGCGAACGGGCGACGTCGCAAACGGACGTCGTCTTTGAACGGGCGACGTCGCGAACGAGTGCTTTCGGGCAGTTAGCATCGCGCTGTGGCCCAGACGTACCAGCTCTCGCAAGAAGCCTTCGACCGCCTGCAGTCGGAGTACGACGATCTCACCACCCGTGGACGGATCGAGATCGCCA
>CALLIQ010000103.1 GCA_938008925.1 uncultured Acidimicrobiales bacterium | reverse complement strand
GAGTGGCAGATGTTCCGGCGCATCACGCTTCCCCTGATGCGCCCGGTGCTCGCCCTCGTGATGGTGCTCACCGTCGTCGGTTCGTTCCAGGTGTTCGACATCGTCCAGGTCGCCACCGGCGGTTTCGGCGGAACACCGGGTGGTCCGGCGCAGGCGTCAGAAGTCGTCTACGTCTACATCTTCAAGCACGGTTGGCGCTTCGGTGATCTCGGCTACGCCGCCGCACTGTCGGTCGTGTTGGTCGCCATCTTGTTGGGCGTGACCGCCTTGCAATTGCGACTGCTCCGAGCAGGGGAGAGTGACCTCGCATGAGCACCACCAGCGCAGGAATGGCCGGCTCTGGCGCCGGCGACTCGACGGGCGCACGCATGGGACGAGGGGTGGCATGGCTCCTCCTGCTCATCCTCGTCATCATCAGCGTGTTCCCCTTCTACTGGGCGTTCCGGACGGGTCTGTCTCGCACGCCCGACCTCCTCGCCGGTGACACGGGGTTCATCCCCGAAGATCCGACGATCCTCAACTTCAAGCGGGTGGTCGGTGCGGCCAGTCCCGAGGAGATCCTCGAGGTCACCGGTCGAGACAACTCCGGTTCGTTCGACTTCTTGAAGGCGTTGCGCAACTCGGTGATCATCGCCACCGCCATCACGGCGGGCCAGGTGTTCTTCAGCGCCATGGCGGCCTACGCCTTCGCACGGCTGAAGTTCAAGTACCGGGAGCAGCTCTTCTTCTTGTACCTGACCGGTCTGATGGTGCCGCCGATCTTCATCCTCATCCCGAACTTGATCCTCATCAAGAACCTCGGGCTGTTGAACACCTATGCCGGTGTGGTCGCGCCGTTCTTCTTCATGACGCCGTTCGCCGTGTTCTTCCTGCGGCAGTTCTTCCTCGGCATCAACCGATCGCTGGAGGAGGCGGCCATCATCGACGGCGCCAGCCACTTCACGATCTTCACGAAAGTGATCCTGCCGATCGCAGCACCTCAGATGGTGACGCTCGCGGTGTTGACCTATGTGACGGCCTGGAACGAATACCTGTGGCCGCTCGTGGTCGCCGGCAAGGAAGACATCCAGCCGCTCACCGTTGCGCTCGGTTCCTTCGCTTCCCAGAACCCGGGCACGTCGCCCGACTGGGCCGGACTGATGACCGCAACCATCTTGTCGGCGCTGCCGATGCTGTTGCTCTTCATTGCGTTCGGACGACGGCTTGTCGACAGTATTCAGTTCTCCGGTATCAAATGAACGTTTTCGCACACATTCGCAACTAATCTGATCCATTGATCTTGCAATGCGTACGCAGGGTGACATCTCCCTGAACGGCGCACTGCCAGAAAGCCATGGCACGACAGCAGTGCCAGAAACAAAAAGCCGGGTGGAAACACCACTCGACGAAGCCCTGGAGGAATCCAACATGCGAGAGAGCAAGATGCTCCGTCTCTTCGCTGCGTTGCTTGCGATGGCCATGGTGGCCGCCGCGTGTGGTGGCAGTGACGATTCAGAAGACGGAGGCTCCGCCAGTGGCGAAGCCCCCTCCTTCGATGAGCCGGTCGAAATCGACTACTGGCTCTGGGACGGCAACCAGCAGCCGTTCTACGAGACCTGCGCCGCCGACTTCACGGCAAACGTGCAGCCGAACATCAACGTCACCATCTCCCAGTTCGGCTGGGGTGACTACTGGGACGGTCTCACCGCCGCATTCGCGTCGGACTCCGCTCCTGACGTCTTCACCGACCACCTCGCTCGCTACCCCGAGTTCGTCGAGTCGGGCGTCCTCGTGTCGCTCAACGACTTCGTCGAGCGCGACGGTGTCGACGTGAACCAGTACTTCCCTGGTCTCGCCGAGCTGTGGACCTCCCCCGACGGTCAGCGCTTCGGCCTGCCGAAGGACTTCGACACCATCGCAATGGTGACCAACTCCGCCATGCTCGATGATGCCGGTATCACCCTCGAAGACTTCGCCAACGCCGAGTGGAACCCCACCGACGGCGGCACCTGGGGTGAGCTCATCCAGCGTCTGACCATCGACACCAACGGTGTCCGCGGCAACGAAGACGGCTTCGACGCCTCCAGCGTCGAGGTGTACGGCTTCGGCCTCGAGGGTGGCTTCGGCGCCTTCGGTCAGACCACCTTCAGCTCCTTCGCCGCATCGAACGGTTACGTCGCCACGGATGAGCCGTGGGCCGACAGCGCCAACTTCGCTGCGCCGGAGCTCGCCGAGACCGTCCAGTTCTTCGCTGACTGGATCGCCGCCGGCTACGTGACCCCCATCGAGGACGTCGAGTCCCTCGGTGGCACCACCATCTTCCAGTCGGGCGGCGCTGCCACCCAGACCAACGGTTCGTGGATGATCTCGACCCTCAGCGGTGCCGACACCGAGGTTCCGGTTGCGTACGCTCCGCTGCCCGTCGGTCCGATCGGTGAGCGTCGTTCGATGTTCAACGGCCTCGCTGACTCGATCACCCAGTCGGCCGAGAACCCCGACGCTGCTTGGGAATGGGTCAAGTACATGGCCTCCCCGGCTTGCCAGGAAGTCGTCGGCGGCGGCGCCGTCGTGTTCCCGGCCATCCCGTCTGCCACGAAGATCGCTCAGGACGCCCACACCGAAAACGGTGTTGACGTGAGCGCCTTCACCGTGCACGTCGACAACGAGACCACCTTCCTCTTCCCGATCACCGACTCCGCGTCGAAGATCGAGGACACCGTCGGTCCGGTCATGCAGCAGATCCTCCGTGGTGAGGGCGACGCTGCCGACCTCCTGGCTCCCGCAGCCGAAGAGGTCAACTCCATCCTCGGTAGCTGATCCGGGTCGCTCCTCACGGAGCGCCTGATCGGTCATCGATCGTGAGAGCGAGCAGGTCCGTGTCCAACCCCATTCGAACCAATGGGGTCGGCACGAGGCCTGCTCGTTCTCGTTTTTTGGGAGGGTTGCTCACAACCGCCGCCCTCATGACGTCGGCATGTGGCAGCGCTGCGCCGCTCGGCGGTGCGCTGCCCGATGCGCTCCTCGATGCACCGGTCGTGGCCGCGACCGCCACCTCGACCCCGTTCGTCGATGGGGCCTGCTCGGGCGCCTTCGTCGCCCACGATCTTCCGCACATCACCGCCGGCGCGGGCGACACGTCCTCGACCTTCGACGGCACCGGCACGGGCGTCGCCCTCGGTGATCTCGACGGTGACGGCGACCTCGACATCGTCGCCCCCAACCTGTCCGGCGACACCAACCTGTTGTTCAACGAGGGGCTCGATGCCTCCGGTGCGCCGTCGTTCCGGGTCGAGCCGCTCATCGTCGGTCGGTTCCGTCAAGCCGCCATCGTCGACGTCGACGGTGACCGCGACGCTGACATCGTGCTCTCCACCGGCGTCGGCCCACCAACGCTGTTCGACAACACTGGATCGGGCGATCCCGGCACGGATCCGACCTTCGAACGGATCCGCATGGACGGCGTCGACGCCGCGACCTACGCCTTCGCCTGGAGCGACCTCGGTGGAGACGGTGACCTCGATCTCGTGACCGGCTCCTACAACGCCGAGCTGACGCTGCTCCGGAACTCACCCGTGCTCGGAAGCGACACCGGTGTGGTCGTCCACGAGCAAGCGGCCGACGGCACCTTCGCCGCAACGCGGGTCGCGTCGTCGGCCCAAGCGCTCTCCGTGCTGCTGCTCGACCTCGACGGTGACTTCGACACCGACATCGCCGTCGGCAACGACCTGGCAACGCCGGACGGACTGTGGGTCGACAACGACGGCGGCTGGCTCGAGGTGTCGCCGTTCGAGCGAACGTCGTTCTCCACGATGAGCCTCGACGCCGGCGACGTCGACAACGACGGCGACCTCGATCTCTTCTCGACCGACATGAAGCCCCGAGCCGACGACCCCACCGCCGATGAACGCTACGTCGAGGTCAACGCCGACATGGACGCCATCGGCGAGGTCGACGAGGTGCAGCGACCCGAGAACGTGTTGTCGCTCTCCAGCGCCGAGGGCGGCTTCGAGAACGTGGCGCCGTCGTTCGGCATCGACGCGACCGGCTGGAGTTGGTCCGGCCTGTTCGGCGACCTCGACTCCGATGGCCTCCTCGACCTGTACATCGTGACCGGCATGCGAAGCGACAACCTGTTCGCCGCTCTCGACGACAACGAGCTGATCGAGCCGAACCAAGCCTTCGTCAACACGGGCGACGCCATGGAGCGGCGCCCCGAATGGGGGCTCGACGACCTGACGGGCGGCCGTGGCATGGCGATGGGCGATGTCGACGGCGACGGCGATCTCGACATCGTGGTGAACAATCTCAATGCGCCGATGCGGCTGTTCGAGAACCAGATCTGCGGCGGCGCCAACCTCGAGATCGCGCTCGACTGGGCCGGCAGCCGCAACCCTTCGGCGATCGGGGCCACGGTCATCGTCGAAGCGGGTGGCGAGCGCTTCACCCGCACCATCGACCAGAGCCGTGGCTACCTTTCCGGAGGCCCGCCGACGGCTCATGTCGGGCTCGGCGATCATGCCGGGAACGACGCGGCCGATCCGATCGAGGTGACGGTGCTCTGGCCAGACGGTACGACGAGCGCGATCGAGGGAGTCGAGGCTGGCTCCCGCATCGTGATCGCTCGCGCGATCGATACGGCCCAATCGTCCGAACCTGTAAGCGAACCCCCATCCGAAAGCGGAGGCTGACCCTTGGCTGACCACTTGATGCTCCACGGCGAGAACACCACGCTCGTCTTGACCCACGGCGACGGACCACCCGCCGTCGTGTATTGGGGACGCAAGCTGCCCGCCGACGATGCCGACATGATCGTGGCGTCACTCAGCCGACCGCTCGCGCACGCGACGATCGACGCCGAGGCGCCCGTCGCCCTCGTGCCCGAGCTGGGTTCGGGATTCTTCGGATCGCCGGGACTCAAGGGAGCCCGAGCCGACGGCTCGGCCTGGGCCCCGCGCTTCGTCGAGACGAAGCCGCCCGAGATCGCCGATGACCTCGTTCGCTTCCATTGCGCCGATGAGATCGCCGGCCTCGCGCTCGACATCGAGATCTGGCTCGAGCCGGGGCGCGACGTCGTAGCGCTGCGCCAGACGCTCACGAACACCGCGGACACCACCTACAACATCAACCGGCTGTCGCTGTCGTTGCCGCTCCCGGCGCACGCCAACGAGATCCTCGACTTCACCGGTCGGTGGTGCGACGAGTTCCACCCCCGTCGCCAGCACTGGGAGGCCGGGGCGATCATCAACGAGAACCGCCGGGGACGCAGCTCGCACGACCACGTCGCCGTCATGTTCGCCGGGTCCGGCGGGTTCACCGAGAACGTCGGCGAGGTGTGGGGATTCCACCTCGGCTGGAGCGGCAACTCCCGCCTCGTGGCCGAGCGTCTCGCCGACGGACGTCGCTATCTCCAAGCGGGCGAGCTGTTGTTTCCCGGAGAGGCCGATCTCGAACCCGGTCAATCGATCGAGTCGCCGTGGCTCTACGGCGCCTACAGCGACCGCGGCCTCGGCGCCGTGTCGAACGCGTTCCACCGTTATCTGCGGTCCCGCCCGAGCCATCCGAGCATCGACAAGCCCCGGCCGGTGTTGCTCAACACTTGGGAGGCCGTCTACTTCGATCACGATGTCGACACGCTCAAGCGGCTCGCCGACGTCGCGGCGGAGGTGGGGGCCGAACGCTTCGTCCTCGACGACGGCTGGTTCCACCAACGCAACGACGACACCGCCGGTCTCGGCGACTGGTGGGTCGACGAGACGAAGTATCCCGACGGCCTCGAGCCGCTCGTCG
>CALLIQ010000102.1 GCA_938008925.1 uncultured Acidimicrobiales bacterium | reverse complement strand
GTGAGGAGGGTCGCTTTAAGGTCAGTTGACCTGGCGGCTGCGGCCACGCCAATAGGGCTCGCGCAGTTTGAATTTCTGCAGCTTGCCGGTGGCGGTGCGCGGCAGCTCGTCCCGCAGCTCGACGGTGGTCGGGCATTTGTAGTGTGCGATGCGTGCCCGGCAATGGTCGATAAGCGCGCGCTCCACCTTGGCCGGGTCTTGGCCTGTGAGGTCGGCTGCGGTCGCGGCGGCGTCCGGCCGCAGCACCACCAGCGCCTTGACGGTCTCGCCCCAGTTGTCGTCGGGCACGCCGATGACGGCCACCTCGGTGATCTCCGGGTGGGAGAAGATGGTGTCCTCGACCTCGATCGAGCTCACGTTCTCGCCGCCAGAGATGATCACGTCCTTCTTGCGATCGGTGATCGTGATGTAGCCGTCGTCGCCGACGACGCCGCCGTCGCCGGTGTGGAACCATCCGCCGGCCAGCGCCTCGTCGGACGCCTCCGGGTTCGCCCAGTACGACTTGAGGATGTGATTGCCGCGGGCGAGCAGCTCGCCATCGGGCGCGGTGTCCATGGTGATGCCGATCGAGGGAACCCCTGCGCGCGACAGCCGGGTCGCCCGCTCAGCCGGCTCGAGATCGTCCCACTCCTGCGGCGCACGGTTGATCGTGAGCAACGGAGCGGTCTCGGTGAGGCCATAGATCTGGATGAACTCCCATCCGAGCTCGCTCTCGATGCGCTCGATCACCTTGGAGGGAGGCGGCGCCCCGGCGACGACGACACGACACGTGCCCTTGCCGGGAATCTCACCCTCCCAGTCCTGGGCGGCATCGAGGGCGGCCACGCAAACCGCAGGGGCGGCGCACATCAGCGTCACGCCATGCTCTTCGACCCGTTTGAGGATCTCGTGGCCGTCGACCTTTCGCAGCACGACGCTCTTCACGCCCATGCCCATCACCGTGTAGAGCATCCCCCAGCCATCGCAATGGAACATCGGCAAGGTGTGCAGGTAGACGTCACGGTCGTTGACACCGACGTGCCAACCGAACGTGACGGCATTGGTCCACCGGGCCCGGTGGGTCTGCTCGACGCCCTTCGGTCGAGCGGTCGTGCCGGAGGTGTAGTTGATCGACGCGGTGGCGTCCTCGTCGGGCTCCCAGGCCTGGGGCGTGCCCTCCTTGCCGTACCAAACGGCGTCGCTTTCCTCGCCGATCGTCCACACGTACTTGCAGGGGATGTCGCCGAGATCACCGATCAATTCGGGATCGATCAGCAACGCCTCAGCGCCGCAGTGCTCGACGATGTAGGCGACCTCTTCGCGGCTCAGCCGGAAGTTGATCGGCACGAACACACGGCCGTTGCCGCTGACGCCATAGAACATGGTGAGCAGTCGGCCGGCGTTGTGGCTGACCATGGCCACGCGGGCGCCCATTTCGAGGCCGAGCTCGTCCATCGCAACACCGATCTGACGGCGCATGTCACCGAGTTCACCGAAGGTGATGTCCGGCAGTGGCGGAGCCGGCTGGAGCGGCTCATCGACGATGGCAACTCGATCCGGATAGACGGCGACTCCCCGGTCGAGGAAGTCATTGATCGTCATCGGCACCTTCACGTGCAGTCCCCTTGCGATTCGATGGTCACGATGGGCTCAGACCGTAGCCCCAGATGGCGAAGCGGCCCAGCTCAACGAGGGCTCACACCGCTGTGCTCCAGGCCGACAGGAGACCCATGCGCCTCACCGCGCCGACCGTCACCGGGTCGGCATGGCTCAACACAGCACCGCTGCATCGAGACCTGTTCTACGGCCGCGTCACGGCGGTCGTCTTCTGGACCGTGCAGTGCGAGGCCTCCGCGGCTCTGTTGGCCCACCTCGAACGGCTCCAGCAGCGGCTCGGAGCAGGATTCGCGGTGATCGCCGTGCACTCGCCGCGCTTCGCCGACCAAACCGACCAAGCGCTGGTCGCCGACCAGATCGGCAACCTCCGCCTGCGGCTGCCGGTCGTTCACGATCCGAAGCTCACGACGTGGGGCCTCTACGACCCGCCGGGTTGGCCCTCGATCATGCTGGTCGACCACCGCGGCAAGGTGATCGGCTCGCTGACCGGCGCGACCAGCGAAGCGATCGACGATCTGGCCGAAACGGCGATGGCGGCGGCCGAGGCCGCCCGTCACAAGCGGGGTAAGGCCGCTCGACCTCTTCCGATCCCCGACACGCCGATGCAACGCGACGAGCACGCGCTGCGACATCCATCGGGGCTCGCCTCGCTCGGGTCGAACCGCCTGGCGGTGGTCGACAGCGGCAACGATCGGCTCCTCATCGGCACGCTCGGGCCCACGCGAGCCGACGACGAAGGGCTCGTGTTCGACGTCGAAACGATCATCGACGGGTTCGAACAACCCGCCCGCACCGTCGCCATCGGGCCATCCACGGTCGCCGTGTCCGAACCGTCCGCGTCGAACGTCGTGCTGGTCGACATCTCGACGGGCACGATCTGGCCGCTCGACATCGACGGACTCGTTCGACCGCTCGGCCTGGCTGTCGATCACGACGGGTCGCTGGTCATCGCCGACCCGGGCGCTGAGCGGCTCTTCCGAGTCCAGGCTCCCGGCACTGCCGAACAGCATTGCGGCCCCATCGCCGGATCGGGGGCCAGCGGCGACCGCGACGGGCGAGCCAGCCGAGCCGAACTGTCACAACCTGTCGATGCCGTTGCGACCGAAGCCGGTCTGGTGTTCTGCGACAAGGCAAGCTCGACGGTGCGGCTGCTGACCCCACGGGGCCGGGTTCTGACCAGCTCCTCGAAGTCAGCCGGCCCGGGACTCATCGACGGACCGCTCCATCGGGCGGCATTCGACCGGCCAAACGGAGTCACCGTGCTCGGCGACGGTTCCATGCTGGTCGCCGAAGCCGGATCGGGGCGACTGCGGTCGTTACGCGGCCGGCGAGTGTCGACGCTCGGCCTCGAACCGCTCGGCGAACCGGGCGCCATCGTCGCCTGGGGTGAAGCCGACGCACTCGTGGTCGATTCGACCAGCCACCGCATCGTCCACGTGCAACCCGGACGGTCGCAAGCGGCGCAGATCCGAGTCACCGGCATCGTGCCACGGGTGACGACCGCTGCATTCGCGGTACCCGCCCAATCCGACGACTTCGACTTGCTCGCTGGCGTGTCACCCGAGATCGAACCGCAATCGGTGCCGATGGTCGAGCTCGATGACGAGCCGATCGGCCAAGACGGCACGATCCGCGCTGCGACCGGAACCAACTTGGCCGTCGAGTTTCCCGCTCTCGGGTCCGGCCCCTGGCGGGTCACGATCACCGCCGAGCCATCGTCGCTGATCGAGGGAACCGTCTCGGTGGAACGAGCGCACGCCGACGACCTCGTCACCGTGACCGCAAACGAACCCGGGCCGGGAACGCTCGTCGTGATGGTCAGCGGGTCGGGCGATGGCCACCGTGCCGTCGAGCGCCACAGCGTGGAGATCACACCGGGTGATGGTGCTCACGACGCCAAGACTTCTGGCTCCAACGCATCCGAAGCGCTGTCGGCAACGAATGACGAGTGACATGACGACTGCGGGCCTTGGCGGGCGGGAGCATCAAATCCGATGACGATCATTCTCGATACCGCCGCGCTCCGGGCGATCGTCGCCGACGTCGGTGTCGACCAGCTCATGGACGAGATGATCGAGCGGCTCCGCGACCGCTTCGAAGCCTTCGACCCAAAGACCACCGAGTCGATCCAGCGGACGGGCTTCGCGTATCAGCAACCCTCGCTGGGCCTCATCGAGTGGATGCCGACGATGCAGAGCGGCGAACGAGTCTCGATCAAGACGGTCGGCTATCACCCTGCGAACCCGACGCTGCGCTCCCTTCCGAGCGTGCTGGCGACGACGTCGTTGTACGACACGACGACCGGCGAACTGCTCGCACTCACCGACTCGACGTTTCTGACTGCGCTCCGCACGGGCGCCGCGTCGGCGATCGCCACCGATCTGCTCGCCCCACGAGACGTCGAGACGGTCGGCATCATCGGCTGCGGCGCACAAGCCGTCACCCAACTCCACGCCATCTCTCGCGTTCGTCGGTTCACCCGGGTTTTGGCCTACGACGCGGACCCGAGCGTGGCGGCCACGCTGCTTGAACGGTTGCCGTCGAGCGTGGGGCACCGTGTCACCGTCGACGTCGTCGCCGCCGAGGACCGGGCTGCCCTGCTCGGCTCGGTCGATGTGCTCTGTACGGTCACGTCGGTCGACCCCGGCGAGGACGCCGTGATCGCCGACGGTGATCACAAACGATCGCTCCACGTCAATGCCGTGGGTGCCGACTTCCCCGGCAAGCTCGAACTCCCCGACTCGCTCATCGATCGCGCCGCGGTGGTGCCCGACGTCGTCGAACAGTGCCTGGTCGAAGGTGAGTCGCAACGCCTCACCGAGGACGAACTGGCGGCCGACCTCGCGACGTTGTGCGCCGAACCCACCACTGCCCAGGCGCTTCAGCAACGTCTCACCGTTTTCGATTCGACCGGGTGGGCACTCGAAGACATGGTCGCCGCCGAGCTGGCGCTCGAACACGCCGCTCGTCTCGGCGTCGGTGTCGATGCGGAGCTGCAACTGATCGGCGACGACCCCTACGACCCGTATCGAGCTGTCGGCGGCTGAGGTCGCCCTCTCTGTCGATGCCGCGTGCGCTGAGCCCGTCGAGCTGAACGACGCCGTCACATCGCCGGTTCGGATTCGTGGCCGGCATGCGACCGCATCAAACCTGCGTACGCCTGAGCAGCAGGGATCTCACCGGCAACGACGCGGTGCACGGTCGTGCACACCGGCATCGACACCCCGTGACGCTCGGCGAGCTCGGCCACGACCGGGGCGACCTTCACACCCTCGGCAACACTCGACATCTCCGCGATGATCTCGTCGAGCGGGCGACCTCGTCCGAGCTGCTCGCCGACGTGCCGGTTCCGGCTCTGATTGCTGACGCACGTGGCGATCAGGTCGCCCATCCCCGTCAGGCCGGCAAACGTTTCCGCCTCACCGCCGAGCGCGACCCCGAGGCGCGTGAGTTCAGCGTGACCGCGGGTGATCACCATCGACCGCGTGTTGTCGCCGACACTGAGACCTTCCGCGATGCCGGTCGCCAACGCGACGACGTTCTTGAGCGCACCACCGAGTTCGCATCCGGCGACATCGTGATGGCGGTACACGCGAAACAGCGGGGTCCGGAACACGTTCTGGAGCGCGCTGCCGATCTCGTCGTCATCGATCGCAACGACGCTCGCCGCCGCGCACCCTGCCATGATCTCCTTTGCGAGATTCGGGCCGGTCAAGGCTCCCACCGGATGGCCCGGCATCGCCTCCGCGATCACCTGCGACATCCGCAGATGCGTCCTTGCCTCCAGACCCTTGGTGAGGCTGACGATCGGAATCCCGGAGGGCACGAACGTCGCCGCACGCTCCGCCGTGGCCCGCAAAGCGTCGGACGGAACACCCATGACCAGCACATCGGCGCGAGCGCAGATCTTCTCGAAGTCAGACGACGCCGACAGATTCGGATGGAGGTCGTAGCCGTCGAGATGGGCGGTGTTGACGTGTCGCTCGTTGATCTCGTCGGCGGTGTCCTGACGCCGCGACCAGACGACGGTGTCGTTTCGATGAGCGGTGAGTGACGCGACCGTCGTCCCCCACGATCCGGACCCCAGCACCGACACCCTCATTTCCGCACCGTACATCGTCGCCCACAACGTCGTCCGCGACGCAACCTCCGACGACGGCGACGGCGACCTCCGACGGCGACCTCGACGACTCGTATCGAGCTGTCGGCGGGCGAGGTTGGCGAATCGGGCCGGTTGGGTTCAGACTCCGCGCCATGACGAATCGAGCCACCCCGACTCGCTACTTCACTTCAGACGGTGACGGCTATCGACCGACACCCGAGGCCCGCGGCCCCTGGTCGGCCGACATGCTCCACGGCCGACTGCTCGGCGGCCTCGCAGCGAGAGACATCGAAGCCGTGTTCGCCGAGCCCGGATGGCGGGTGGCGAGGCTCACCGTCGATCTGTTCCGACCAGCAGCCATGGAGCCTGCGACCATCGCACTGAACAGCGTGCGACGCGGTCGACGCATTCACGTCGTCGATGCGGTCGTGACCGTCGCTGGCCATGACGTCGCCTCGGTCCGCGCCATCGTGCTCGCCGAAGGGGAACCGCCGCCCGGAACGATCTGGCAGGCGGAGCCGTGGCTGTCACCGGCACCCGACTCGCTCCCCCTCATGGGCGATGCGCCCGCTGCTGACACGCCGCCAGCCTGGGAGTTCCGCGCCGTGTCGGGTGGCGTCGAGTCGAGCGAACGATCGCGGGTTTGGACCCGTGAGCGGGGCCTTCTCATCGATGACGAGACCATCTCGCCGCTCGTCCGGGCTGCGGTGAGTGGCGACCTCGCCAGCCCACTCTCGAACGGCAGCGACGCTGGCATCGGCTACATCAACGGCGACTACACGATGGCCATTGCTCGCTACCCGGTTGGCGAGTGGATCGGAGTCGAGACGACCACCCACCTGGCCGCCGATGGCATCGCCGTCGGCGCCACCACCATGTACGACCTCGACGGGCCGTGGGGAACGAGCACGGCGACCGCATTGGCAAACCCGCTCCTGAGCTGAGCACCTACGCTGCCCGGATGAGCACGTCAACGCCGCAATCGCCGTTCACGGGTCGAGCCATGCTGCGAGACGAGGACCGGGCGTTGGTCACCGGAGCGGCCACCTTCACCGCCGACATCGCGGGTGAACGGTTCGCCGACGCGGCCTGGGTCGGTTTCGTCAGGAGCCCTTACGCCAGGGCCACGATTCGCTCCATCGACGTCAGCGATGCGCTCGCCATGCCCGGCGTCATCGATGCCGTCACAGCAAACGATCTGCCGGCGTTCGTCGAGGGCGTGTTCTCCGTCCCCGCTGCTGGCGACCGCCCGCATCCGATCCTCCCCGGTGACACCGCCGAGTACGCCGGTCA
>CALLIQ010000101.1 GCA_938008925.1 uncultured Acidimicrobiales bacterium | reverse complement strand
AGACTGCACTCCGAGAAGCATTCGACCTGCATGGCGGCCTCGTCATGGGTCTGTGCCGACGTGTCGTCGGCCGCGATGCGGAAGATCTCACCCAGCAAGTGTTTCTCGCAGCCTGGCGCGGCCGCGATCGATTCGATGCTGAGAAGGGTTCGCTGAAGAGTTGGCTGGCCGGGATCGCCCGGTTCAAGTCCATCGATCATCTGCGAGCTGCGAACCGCCGCCCCGCCACCGGTGGAGGCGAGGCAGCCGATCTGGGACAAGAACAGGTCGATGCCGGTCGTGTCACCGACCGATTGGTCCTGACCGAAGCGCTGGCGGGTTTATCGTCGGAGCGACGTCGAGTTGTAGAATTGGCGTTCTTCGGTGATCTCACACACAGCGAAATATCCGAGCAGCTCGGCATGCCGCTCGGAACCGTGAAGAGTCACGTTCGACGGGGGTTGGAAACGTTGCGAACCGAATTGGAGGCGAGCCATGAATGAGCCCGACGCCTCCGGGCGACCAGATCCGCACATGGACGAGCTCCGCAGTGAGTTCGGCTCCATCATGGACCTCCTCAACGAGGGCCCCTCCGACATCGCTGTCGAAGAGCCTTCCCCCTCCGTCTGGGCCGGCATCGAGTCCGTGCTCGCCGACGAGCGTTCGTCGTCCGAGCGGGCCGACCGGGTGCCGCCGATGCATCGAACTGCTTCCGAACCGGTGATCGACGTCACCGACTCGGCCCCCGTGGTGTCGCTTGACGACGCTCGTGAGCGCCGTGGATGGGGCAAGCGGACCGCCGTACTCGTGGCGGTGGCTGCAGCGGCGCTTCTCGTCGCCTTGCCGATCGGGTTGTCGACCCGCTCCAGCGGCGTCGAACTCGCCGCCGATCTCGACGCCCTCGACGGCTTCGCAGGCTCGGGACGGGCCGAACTCGACGACGGTACGCTGACGCTCGACGTGGAGGGCCTCAGCGCCCCAGACGGCTCGTTCTACGAGCTGTGGTTGCTCGATCTCGAAGATGGCGAGGTCGCCGACCTCCGCTCGATCGGTCGGATCGCCGACGATGGCAGCTACGTCCTCGACGAGAACATCGATCTCGACGAGTTCACTGTGGTCGACATCTCCATCGAAGAAGACGACGGCGACGACTCACACAGCGGCAACTCCGTGCTTCGAGGCCCGCTCTCCTAGTCGAGCATCCGCTCGAGAGTCCGGGTCCCAGACCTTTCGTCGAGAATTCGGATCAGCCTCGGAGGAGTTCGCTGACCCGGAAAGCGAGGTCGACGCTCTGGCGCCCGTTGAGACGGGGGTCGCACATGGTCTCGTAGCGCTTGGACAGGTCGTCTTGAGCGACCTCGTCCTCGCCTCCGAGGCACTCGGTGACGTCTTCGCCGGTGAGTTCGATGTGGATGCCACCAGGCCACGTGCCCGCTGCTCGGTGCGCAGCGAAGAACTCTGAGACTTCGGTGGTCACGTCGTCGAGGTGGCGGGTCTTGTAGCCCGAGTCGGCGGCGAAGGTGTTGCCGTGCATGGGGTCGCACGCCCAGACGACGGAGTGCTCGGAGTCGCGCACCGCCTCGAGGAGCGGCGGCAGGTTGTCAGCGACCTTGTCGGCTCCCATCCGGATGATCAGCGTCAGGCGGCCGTCTTCCCGCTCGGGGTTCAGGGCCTCGCACAGCCCGAGCACGTCGTCGGGTGTCGCGGTGGGGCCGACCTTGCAGCCGATCGGGTTCTTGACCCCACGGAAGAACTCGACGTGCGCGCCGTCGAGCTGGCGAGTGCGTTCACCGATCCAGATCATGTGAGCCGAGCAGTCGTACCACTCGTCGGTCAGGCTGTCCTGGCGGGTGAGGGCCTCTTCGTACTCGAGGATGAGCGCCTCATGGCTCGTGTAGAAGTCGGCTTCGTGGATCTCCGGGTGGTTCGACGACACGCCTGCCGCCTCCATGAACCGCAGGGCACGGTCGATCTCGGCGGCGAGGTCCGCGTAGCGCTGACCCTCCGGAGAGCTGGCGACGAATTCCTGGTTCCAGGCCTGGACCCGATGCAGATCGGCGAAGCCGCCCTTGGTGAAGGCTCGCAGGAGGTTGAGCGTCGACGCCGACTGGTTGTAGGCCTGGATGAGACGATCGGGGTCTGGCCGGCGATTCTCGGACGAGAACGGCAGGTCGTTGACCATGTGCCCGAGGAACGACGGCAGCTCCGTGCCATCGATGGTTTCGGTGGGCTTGGAACGAGGCTTCGCGAACTGGCCCGCGATTCTGCCGACCTTCACCGTCGGAACGCCGGAGGAGTACGTGAGCACCACGGCCATCTGCAAGATGACGCGCAACTTCTCTCGAATCGCCACGGCGTTGAAGCCGTCGAAGGACTCGGCGCAGTCGCCGGCCTGCAGGAGGAAGGCCTCGCCGCGAGCCACCTTGGCCAGCTGCTCCTTGAGCGAGCGGGCCTCGCCGGCGAACACGAGCGGCGGTAGCGTCGAGAGAGCCTTGCCCACCTGCTCCAGTTCAGCCTTGTCGGGCCAGTTTGGCTGCTGGAGGGCGGGATATCCCTTCCAGCTCCCGGGGTGCCAGGCGGACGCAGAGGCGGGAGTCGAAGTCACCGGCCCAGTCTTTCGGACTCGGGCCCGAAAAGCACAGCGTTTCTGGACACAGCCTTTGGAACGCGAGCGTTCGGTGCCGAAAACGCGACGAACCCCGGTCCGCCGAGGCAGACCGGGGTTCGTTCAAACGTTGCGAGCGTGTGCTCAGGCGGCGTCGAAGTCCGCCATCACGTCGCCGGCCTGGTCGCGTACGGCGCTGACCGCACGCTTGACGAGACGGCGAGCGGCCTCAGCGGTGACACCCAGCTCTTCGCCGACCTCGCGGTAGCTGCGCTTGCGACCGTCGTTGAGGCCAAAGCGCTGCTCGACGGCGTAGCGGGCTCGGGGGTCGAGGACGTCGAGCAGGCCGGTGACCATGTTCTCTTCGGCCTTGGCCATGACCTCGGTCTCGGGGCCATCGTTGCTGTCGGGCAGCAGGTCGACGAGCTCGTTGGAGTCGTCGTCGCCGATGGTGCGGTCGAGCGAGGTGGGGGTGGTGAGACGGTGCAGACGAGCATGCTCGTCGTCGAGCTCATCGCCGTCGCCGGAAACCTGACGCAGCGCAGCTCGGAGGCTGGCGGAGCGATCGCCGGGAAGGCGGACGAGGCTGGCCTTCTGGTCGAGGGCCCGGCCGATGGCCTGGCGGATCCAGAAAGTGGCGTAGGTGGAGAACTTGAAGCCCTTGCGCCAGTCGAACTTGTCGACGGCGTGCTCGAGGCCGAGGTTTCCTTCCTGGATGAGGTCCAGGAGTTCCATGCCGGGGGGAAGTGGGTAGCGGCGGGCGACGCTTACGACCAGGCGAAGGTTCGCCCGGATGAAGCGGTCCTTGGCCATTGCGGCGTTGCGGATGTCACGGTCGAGCTTGCGGCTGCGCTCGCCGTTCTCCTTGAGCTTGCGGGCTTCGACGCCCTTTTCGATGATCTGGGATAGCTCGCGTTCCTCAGCAGCGTTGAGGAGGGCGACTGTGCCAATTTCGTTGAGGTATTGACCGACGGAGTCACTCATATTGATGCCTTCGGGGGGTTCGTGTGTGGTGGTGGCTGGGCGGGTGGAGTGCAGATCCGAATGTGGTTGCTGTCAACGTTGTTCAGCGGCTGATGTTCCATCGCGGAGAGGGACGTAGTGTCTCGGCGAGTGGGGCGGTATCGGCGGGCGTTACAGCGTTGCCATTTCACTGTCCGTGGCCTAGGGCTCACGGCATTGCTTGATGGCGGTGCAGCAGTGCGTGCGGGTTGTTCTGCAATCTCCTTTGGTGACCGGACGGGTGATTTTTTGACCTGGGGGGTTCCGACCCGGACACCGATATTCTTTGGCTCTGGAAACGATTAGCTCTGCTCTATCGGCAGCTGTTGGTTTCGAGGAGCGATTGGGTACGGTAGTACAGCCGGTGCTGGTGAATCCAGCCCCTTTTTGCGTTTTTCTGTAGTTTTTCTGTTGATGATCGTCAAATACCGCCCAAAAGTGTGTTCCACATGACACGAATCGGCGTATTTGGGGGCACATTCGACCCGATCCACATCGGGCACCTCGCGGTGGCGAGCGCGGCGACACACGGCCTCGAACTCGATTCAGTGCTGTTTGTGGTCGCACATCGGCCATGGCAAAAGGTCGGGACCCGCTCGATCGCGCCGTCGGAACTGCGCCTGGCGATGGTCAAGGCGGCCACCGATCACCGTGACGACTTCACGGCGTCGTCGATCGAGATCGATCGGGGCGGAAGTTCGTACACCGTCGACACGATCGAAACGCTCAAGCAGGCCAACCCCGACGCCACCTATGTGTTGGTCGTTGGCAGCGATGTCGTGCCGGATCTGAACACCTGGCATCGCCACGATGAGCTGCGTGAGCTGGTCGAGTTGGCGGTGATCGATCGTCCGGGCGACGTAGGTGCTGAGCCTCCGCCTGGGTGGAACTTCGAGCGAGTGAACGCTCCGCTGGTTAACTTGTCTAGTTCGATGTTGCGGGCGAGGCTTGCAGCGCAGGAGCCGGTTGACTATTTGGTTCCGAGAGAAGCACTGGCTGTTTTCGAACAGTGGCGTGCCGAGCACCAGGCTGCTGAAGCGGCTGGACAGGAAGGATCCGAGTGAACGAGCAGGGTCCCACACACATCCCCGATCCCGTCGTCGCAGCTCTTGCTGCTGCTGACGAAGAGTGGGCGGTGGTCGCAGCTGCGGCTGCCGATTCGAAGCTTGGCACCGCGACGTTGGTGCTCGATGTTGGCGACGCCCTTGCGGTGACTGGCCACTTCATCATCACGAACGGCAACAACAGCCGTCAGGTGCGTGCGATCGCGAACGAGGTCGAGCACCAGGTCAAGATCGTCGGCGGCCCGTCGCCGATTCGCACCGAGGGCCTCGAGTCGCTCGATTGGGTGCTGATTGATTATGGCGACTTTGTGGTCCACATCTTCAGCGAAGAAGCCCGGGGCTACTACCAGCTCGAGCGTTTGTGGAAGGACTGCGAGCAGATCGACTGGCGGGCCCTGGTCCCCGAAGAACTGCAGCACGCCATCGGCGGCGCAAAGGTCGCCGACGAGGCCCCAGCCGATGACGGCTTTGGCTCGTCGACTCGACCGCCCGCCGACCCATCTGCTGACCCGGTCGTCGAACGAGCTATCTGGTAGCCAACGCTCCCACCGGCTGGTGCGTCAGTCGGGAAGGGTGCTGCCAGGGGCGAGGACTCTCATGTGGTCGGGACCGATGCCGCAGCAGCCGCCGACGATGGTCGCGCCGGCTGCGTGCCAGGCGGGTTCGAATGCGGCGTACTCCGCGGGTGAGATGACGTCTTCGAAGACGAGTTCGCCATCGACGAGCGCGGCTGCGTGCGCGTAGGCGCCTAGTGGACCGTCCCACTGCGTGCGGATGGCACCGAGCGCGGGCGCAATCAGTCGGACGTCGGAGTGCATCATGAAGAGGGCGTCGACCTGGTCGTAGCTCGCTGCGATCTCGACGGCCTCGGCGAGGAGCCCGCCTTCGCGGAGCTCGATGTCAGCGGGCAGGTCCTCGGGCGGGAAGCCTTCTTCGGGGCCGATCGAGAAGCCGACCCAGATGGGCAGACCATGACCGCCGGCGGTGACACCGTCGAGCGTTGCTCGGAGCCGGTCGGTGTTGCACATCATCTCAAGACTGATCAGCTCGGCTCCGGCAGAGCGCATGATCGCCACCTGTTCTGCCGTGTTGTCCCGGAGCACCTCGAGCGTCGGATGATTGCCAGAGAAGCTCCAGTGGCTGACGCCGCCAGCGACCACGACATCGTTGCCCGCGTCGCCGGCTTGGTCTCGTGCCTCGACGGCGAGCTCGACGCCGCGTCGGTTGTAGGCCTCGAAGTCGTGGGCGACGTTCGCATCTTCGAGCACGTTGCGTCCGGTCGCGAACGTGTTCGATGCGATCATCTCGGCGCCGATGTCGATGTACTCGGCGTGGATCTGTCGGACGATGTCGGGATGACTCAGCGCCGCTCCGCCGCTCCAACCGTTCGGTAGTTCGGGCGCACCTCGGCGCAATGCCTCGGAACCGGTGGCCCCATCGATGAGCACTCGCTCGCCTGCCCGAGCCCGCTTAATCAGCTTGCGATACCGATCCATGATCCCTCCGTTCGATCGTGTAGCCGTACACCCGGTAGTGGTGCGACACGAGGCCGTTCGATCTTGTCATGCACCCCAAGCCGTGTGATGGGAGGCCGTTCGATCTTGTAGTCGTGCTCTGTGGCGGTGCAATCCCGCCGTCGTGCGGCCGAAGCCTGGCGCTCGCAGCCAGCCCGACACCCGACGGTTGCCGTCGGGGTCCCGGGCCTGAGCCCGCGTCTGCGGTCCCGGGCCTGAGGTCTGCGTGTGGGGTCCCGGCCTGAGGTCCGCGACTGGATCTCGGTTGTGAGCACCTGCGCGAGCTCCGAATCGGTGCGCACGTGCGGGCGTGCGCGGCAAGGCACCGCCGACGCATCGGTCAGTTCGCAGATCTGTTTGTCGGTGCTCTTGGCTCATCAGAACAGCCGGGTGGCTGGGTCGCCAGATCCGTCTGTTGAGGACCGAGTGGTGCTGGACCGTGCTCGTTGGATCGGAGTGTCGGCTGGTGACCCAGAGGCGGGACCGGCTTGTCCGGGTGCGGCGGCTGGAGAACGACGAAACGGCTCGGCAGCGGAACGTCGTGTCGCTGTGCGCCGTGGCGCTGAGGCTGGGCCAAACTCGTTCGACGTCCTGCGGTTGCCCGTGCGGTGATCACCGGCTCGTGGTTGTGAGCGTCGGCGGGTGCCTCTGGGTGCGACTTCATGATCATGGGCTGGCCGCGTCGTCCACACGCCGTCGGTTTTGATGATGGTCAGTTGGTCGTCGTGGACTCGGTGGTGGCAGCCGCTGCATAGGAGCGCGAGGTCGTCGATGTTGGTTTCGCCTTTGGCGGGGGCGTTCCAGGGCATGACGTGGTGGGCTTCGCAGTGGACCCAGTGGGCGCCGCAAAGAACACAGCCACCGTCACGGACAATCAAGGCGAGGACTTGGCCGTCGGAAGCGCGTCGGCGTTTCCGCCCGAGCCACAGCGGCGCTCCGGTCAGATGGTCGGTGATGAGTACGGAGAGGTTGGCCCGCTCGAGGATCGATCGGACGTACGCATCGGAGACTGGGCCGCCGCCGGCGATATGTGCTTCGCCTGTTTCGGCTGAGATGCCGATCACGATCGAAGGCGTCCCGCTGCTCGAACCGGTGCCCCGAAGCATCTCGATCGCCGCGTCGAAGAGCCGCTGGTCGAACGTGCGAGGGTGCTCAGAAACCGGCAGGGCGCGGCCGCCGTCTTGGTGCTTCAGTTGTTTCTCGCGGGCGAGGACAGCGGTCCAGATCTCGTCGATCGTGGCGTCGTCGCCGGCGAGTTGCATGATCGACAGGCCCGACTCGAAGTCCTTCCACCGGCTCGCTCGACGCAACCGCCGCTGCTTGTCCTCTTCTGA
>CALLIQ010000100.1 GCA_938008925.1 uncultured Acidimicrobiales bacterium | reverse complement strand
GTCGATCGACGACTGGGTGTTCCACCAGCTCTCCGAGGCGAGCGTGTTCGTGACGCTCGTCGTCGGCTCCCTGGATGTGTCTCGGCGCGAGCTGTCGATCGTCAACGCCGGCCACAGCCCGGTCTTGCTGGCTCGCGACGGCGTCGCAACAGACATCGACGCGGACATGCCGCCACTCGGCGTCTTTCCCCTCGCGGATGTCGCTCCGACGTTGACGGCGCGCCGCGATGAGCTCGAACTCTTCGACCGGCTCGTCGTCGCATCGGACGGGTTCACCGAGCAATTCAACGTCGAGGGCGAAGCGTTCGGCGACGACGCAGTGACGTCCATCGTTGCGGCACCCGGCCCGCTCGATCGCATCGGCGCGCAGCTCTTCGACGAGGTCGAAGCATTCGCCGATGGTGCCGACCAGAGCGACGATCGAACCCTGTTCATGCTCGGTCTCGACGATCGTCGAGGGGCGAAGCATGGTTGAGCGCTCATCGGACGAGGTGGAGCTCGGGGTTGACGAGCTCGAACTCGGCGCCGACTATCTCGAGCTCCGTCGCATCGGGCCGTGGCTCGCCGAGTTCTTGGATCGCAACGGGCACGCCGAGCACGGCGCGCTCGGAACCATCGAACTCGCCGTCCATGAGCTCGCCACGAACAGCGTCGATCACGCCCAGTCGCCGGACAGGCGGCTTCGTCTTCACGCGTCGTGTCCGGGCGAGTGTCTCGTCGTTCTTCTGAGCGACCGCGGTGTGCCGGTCGATCTGGCCGCCATCGACGTTCCCGACGAACCGCAGGTTCGGGGCTACGGGATGATGATCGTCGAACAGGTCGCGAGCGACCTTCGCTACGAACGGGCCGACGGCGTCAACCTCTGGACGGCGACCTTCGCGCTCTGACGGTTTCCGTCGTCGAGCGACCTTGCTCTCGACCAGGTGGCAGTGATCAAGCGGTGCATGGTCTGTGCCGATAGTGACTACATGACGGGTCTTGATCAGACGGATGCAACATCGCTCGAGGGCACTCCGGTCGCGATCGCCATCACGGGGCGTCTCGACGCGCTCGAAGCCTCAGGCCTGCGAGCGACGCTCGGCGCGCTCATCGAAGCCGGCGATATCCGAATCGTCGTCGATCTGCGAGAGGCTGACTTCGTCGATTCGGCCGGTCTGGCTGCGCTCGTCAAACACATGAAGGACGCCCGAACGCTCGGCGGCGACCTCCGGCTCGTCCGATCCCGCTCAGCCGACGCCAACCGCGTGTTCGCACTCACGAAGTTCGACGAGGTCTTCGTGATGGCCGACGATCCCGACGCGCTGCTCGCGTCATGGTGAAGGTGGCGTCATCGTGAAAGACGTGCTGGTGGTCGACGACGACCCGGTCTCGCGTCTCGTGGTCCGGCACATGCTGGAGCGGGTCGGGCTCGACGTGACCGATACAGACGGTGTCGATCCCGCACTCGAAGTCCTCGCCGAGCGCGGACGGTCCGACGCCGAACCGTTTGCTCTGATCGTCTGTGACTTCGACATGCCCGGCCGCTCCGGGCTCGATCTCTTCGACGAGCACGACGGGACCGAACCGTTCGTGTTGCTCACCGGCAACGAGATCGCGCCGGTGGAGCCGAAACCGGGCCGGTTCTTCGCACACGCAACCAAACCGATCTCCACCGACGAGCTGACCCTCCTCGTCGATCGCGCCCTCGCCGCTCACTGAGCACCGTCAGGCCCGATCGGGCCGACTTCTACTTGGCGATCATTCGCGCGAACTCACGAAGCCGGAGTTCCCAGCTCGACCACGAGACGCTTTGCTGAGCGGTCGCTGATCGAGGCCTTCCACTCAACCTCGGCGCTGAGCCCCAGGTCCGGGAATCGACGAAACAGGGCGGGAAGGGCCAGTCGTGATTCGAGTCGGGCCAGCGCGGCACCGAGGCAGAAGTGGTGGCCGTAGCCGAACGTGAGGTGTGGGTTCGCCTCGCGATCGAGCCTGATCCGATCGGGATCGTCGAAGACCCGGGGATCGCGGTTGGCGCCGATGATCGCCATGAAGACCGCCTCGCCGGTCCGCATCTGATGACCACCTCGCTCATGGTCCTCGGCGACCGTGCGCATCATCGCCTTGGCCGGAGCGTTGAGGCGCAACAGCTCTTCGACCAGCGCGTCGTCGTCGAGCGAGCCGGTGACGAACCCTTGGCGGATCTCGTCGTCGTCGAGCAGCGAGAGGATCGCCGAGGTCATGAACGACGCCGTGGTGTCGTGGCCAGCGAAGAGGAGAATCGAGCAGGCGCCGAGAATCTCGTCGGTCGTCAGGCCATCCTCGCGCCCCTCGGTTGACAGGAGGAGCGACAGCAGGTTGTCCTCGGGCTCGCGGCGATAGCGGTCCATCAGGCCGCCGAGCTCTCTGCCGAGCTCTTCGCCAGACGCTCGGGCGACCTCCTCGTAGTCGTCACGGTTCACGGCACCGAACACGACGACGCCGAACTTCTCGGACCAATCGGCGAGCCAGTCGCGCTCGCCCGCCGGCACCCCGAAGAGCTCGGCGATCACCGCAGCCGGCAGCGGATGCGTGAAGTGCTCGACGAGATCCACGGGCTCGGACCCCTCGGCGCTCGCACGCCAGACATCATCGAGGAAACCATCGACCAAGCGCTCGACGCGATCGGTCATCGTCGACATCGCACGCGGCGTGAACGACCGGTTGAGCGGTGTTCGAAGTCTGGTGTGGGTCGGCGGCTCGTGAAAGAGCATCCAGCCGTCGAGCAAGTCGATGGCGGCAGCGAGGGCCTCGGCTCGTCGGCCATCGAGGCGGGACCGAAACGCGTCCATCCGCTCGGTCGACAAGCGGCGATCCCGAAAGGCTTCGTCGAGCTCGGGGTGGCCCGAGATGACCCAAGCTCGGTGCCTGCTGCTCCACGCGATCGGATCGTGCGAGCGGACTCGGTTCAAGAAAGCGGGCGCATCGGCGACCGCCTCTGGGTCCAAGAAGTCGATCGGATCGTCGGGCGCAAGCGTCGTCTCGGCCATGAACCGAACCTAGGTGGTGCTCGATGGCCGACACCACTTCACGTTCGCCGCCCTCACCCTCGCCGCCCGGACGTTCGCCGTCGAGGGTGAACGCACGCCGATCG
>CALLIQ010000099.1 GCA_938008925.1 uncultured Acidimicrobiales bacterium | reverse complement strand
GCGTCGACCTCGTCGAAGACGAGGATGGGCGGCGCTTGAGACAGCACGCTGCGAACGGCGAGCATCGTTCGAGCGAGCTCGCCACCCGATGCCACCTTTGCCAACGGCGCAAGCGGTGAACCCGGGTTGGCGGCCAGCTTGAACACCACTTCGGAGCCGTCGGGGCCGTCGATGTCGATGCCCACCCTGGCCTTGGGCATGGCGAGCTCGTGAAGCCAGGCTTCGGTGGCCGCGGCGAGTTCGGGGCCGACCGCGGTGCGGGCGGCGAGGACCTCGGCTTGGGCGAGCGCCAACTCGGCGTCGGCATCGACTCGATCGCCGTCGAGTTGGGCGGCCCGCACGTCGTGTTCCTCGAGCTCGCGGAGGCGATCGGCGAGGGCCGCATGCTCGCGCATGACCTCGCCGAGATCGTCGCCGTACTTGCGGCACATCTGATGCAGCAGATGGCGTCGCTGCTGCACGACCTCGAGCGCTTCGGGGTCTGGCTCAATGCCGTCGCCAACGGATCGGATCGAATCAGCGCAGTCTTCGATCTCGGCCAGCAGATCACGCAATCGCTTGGCTTCGCCCTCATAGGGACGCATCACTTCGAGCTGGCCGAGCACCAGCGCCAGCCGGTCTCGCACCCCGTTCTCACCGGTGAGGTCTTCGAGAGCAGAGCCCGCAGCTTGCTGGTGATCGAGCGCGTTGGCGAGGAGCTCCTCGGTGTTGGCGAGCGAGTCGTCCTCGTCGGCCGATTCGATCGCCGCGTCGTCGAGTTCACGGACCTGATATCGGAGCAGGTCGAGCTCCCGGGCTCGCGTCCGTTCGTCACCGCCGAGTTCGGCCAACGCGGTCTCGAGCTCGGCGATACGGGCCTTGGCCGCATCGAGTCTGGTGAGATCGACCCCACCGAAGCGATCGAGCGCATCTCGCTGTGCGGCGACACCGAGCAGTGACTGGTGGGAGTGCTGGCCGTGGAGGTCGACGAGCTTCTCGCCGAGGTCGACGAGGCCCGACGCGGTGGCCGGCCTGCCGTTGATGTAGGCCCGCGAACGACCCTCGGCGGGAATCACTCGGCTGAGCACGTATTCCTCGCCGTCGAGCTCGAAGCGACCGTCGACCGTCGCCTCGTCGGTGCCTGGCCGGACGAGACCGGGGTCGGCTCGACCACCCATCAGCAGGTTGATCGCGTCGACGAGCAGCGTCTTGCCAGCACCGGTTTCACCGGTGAGAGCGATCAGCCCGGTGGGAAGGCGAAGGGTGACCTGACCGATGACGCCCAGGTTCGAAACAGCGAGCTCGGTCAACATCAGCGATCCTCCAACCCGAACTTTTCCTTCAACACCGTGTGGAAGTCCTGATCACCCCGGATCACGAAGCGAGCGCGATCGGCGGCTGCTCGGCACACGACCGACTCGCCAGGCGCCACCGGACCGATCTGTCGACCGTCGACCGACACGATGCCGGACCGGTACCCGTCGATGGTGAGGCGAACCTCGGTCGACGGTGCCAGCACCATCGAGCGGTTGAACACCATGTGCGCCGCCACGGGCGTGACCACGAGGGCGTCGAAGTCTGGTTCGACGATCGGGCCACCAGCGGAGAGCGAATACGCGGTGCTTCCCGTCGGTGTTGCGACGATGAGACCGTCGGCGAGATACCGGGTGAACCGTCGGCCACCAATGGTGGCCACCACGGACACGGAGTGGCCGACCTCGGCCCGTTCGACGACCACCTCGTTGAGCGCGAGCCCCAGCTTGCCGCTACTCGACTCGACCTCGATGAGCATCCGCTCCTCGACGACGAGGTTGCCGTCACGCCACTCGGCGAGGGCGGCTTCGAGATCGTCGGGGTCGACCGTGGTGAGGTAGCCGAGGTGCCCGGCGTTCACACCGAGAATGGGCACACCGCTACGGGCGACGAGGTGGGTCGTTCGCAGCATCGTGCCATCGCCGCCGAGGCTGAGGCACAGATCGAGCCCGTCGCCGAAGTCGCCCTCGGGTCGAGCCAGGTCTGGTCGACCGATGAGCGATGCGTCGGTCTCTGGGAGCGAACCGGCCACGTCACACTCTTCACACCAGGCCAGCGCCCGGTGAGCCAGATCGATGACTTCTGGCCGATGTTGATGCAGCACGAGGCCGATGTTGATCGTCATGACGGCGTCGACCCTTCGCGATCGTCGGCGACCCGAAAGTGCCCGACGAACTCCACGTTGCCCGATGCCCCGGTGACCGGAGACTCCATGACGTCCAGCATGACAGCTCCCAGCGACAATGCCGCTTCTTCGACCTCGCCGATCACGCGCTGCCAGATCGCAGGATCGCTGATGACGCCTCGCCCCTTCGATGCCTCCTGCTTGCCGGCCTCGAACTGCGGTTTGATCAGCAACACCATCGGGGCGCCAGGACGGCACGCAGCAACGAGCGCTGGCAGGACGAGACGAAGCGAGATGAACGAGAGGTCGCCGACCACCAGGTCGACCGCACCACCGAGCATCTCGGCATCGACGGTTCGGACGTCGGTCTGCTCACGGACGCGCACGCGCTCGTCGGCGCGGAGCCGCTCGTGCAACTGGTTGGTCCCCACGTCGACCGCGTGGACGACCGCCGCCCCGCGTTGGAGCAGACAATCGGTGAATCCCCCGGTCGAGGAACCGGCATCGAGCACGGTGAGACCGGCCGGGTCGACCCCGAAATGATCGAGCGCCGCCTCGAGCTTGCCCCCAGCCCGGCTCACGAACTTCGGAGGCGGGCCCAGGATCTGGACGTCATCACCGCCGAGGACCATCCGGGCGGGCTTGTCGGCTGGCGCACCGTTGACGATCACCTTGCCAGCCTGGATTTCGCGCCGAGCCGCCTCTCGACTCGGGACCATGCCCCGCCGCAGCAATTCGGCATCGAGTCGTCGACGGGCCGCCATCGGGCACGACCCTATCTCTCCGGCTCTCTCCGGCCGATCCGCGCCGGCGGACGGGTTCCAAAACGCCAACGACCCGCCTCGTTGAGAGGCGGGTCGACGGGTGGGCGATGTCGAGCGGGAGGCTCAGGCGGCCTTCTTGGCCGCTGCCTTCTTCGCAGCCGGCTTCTTGGTGGCCTTCTTGGCGGCGGGCTTGCGCTTGGCAGCCGGCTTCTTGGCGGCAGGCTTCTTCGCAGCCTTCTCAGCGGCGATGACCCGAGCCTCGAGGGCCTCGAGTTCACGGCGGGTGACCGGGGCGAGGCCGGTGGCGAGGCCCACGGCGTCACGCACGGCGGTCTCGACACGGTCGGTGACGGGCTCGACGAAGGTGCGAACGGGCTCGGTCTGCTCGTCGACGAGGGTCACGACGGGAGCGAACTGGTCCTCGAGCTGACGGAAGAACTCGCTGGAGATCTTCTCGGCGGTCTTGACGGCACCCTCGAACTGGGTGCGAGCGGTGGTGACGGCCTCTTCGATCTGGGTGCGGGCGGTGCCGAACGCATCTTCGACGGAGTCGGTGGCGCTGTCGGCGAACTTGTTGAGGGTTTCAGCGGTGATCATGTGGAAAACGATACGGAGATTTGCACTTGCTTGCAATAGTTAGCAGTGACTATTCGCTGTGCTCTCCGTCACACCGTTCCGGTCTCGGTCACCGAGCGCTCCTCATCGAGCCCCTCACCGAGGCCCCTCATCGAGACTGGCGAACGAGGCCCAGCAGATCGTCGGCGGTGTGATCGGGCATGGGATCGGTGGGAAGGTCACCCGGACCGAGCACGCCACTGAACACGAGACCGAACTCGAACCCGAGCGTGCGGGCGAACGCCCCGTCGGTGTCGGCCCGGTCGCCGACGACGATTCCCTCGCGACCGAACCGCTCTCGGATCAGATCCGCCATCGGCTGATACGGTTTACCAGCGACCACCGGGTCGACATCGGTCGATCGCTGCACGGCGGCAACGAGCGCGCCCGCCCCCGGATAGAGGCCCTTCTCAGTCGGGTAGGTCGAGTCGGTGTTGGTGGCGATGAAGCGAGCGCCGGCCCGCACCGCTTGCACTGCGCTTCGCAACCGGTCGTAGCTGAGGTCCCAATCAAGACCGACGAGCACCGCGTCAGGCACGCGATCACCCTGCCCGACCCCACCCTGCTCGAACCCGTCGACGAGCTCACCACCAGCCTGCGTGACCGCCTCCACGACGCCCGGGCCGCCGAACACGAAGACGCGCTCGCCGGGCGAAATGAGCGACGCACCCGCCATCGCTGACGAGACGACCGACCCGACGGCATCGATGCCGAACGAGGCGAGCTTGTCGACCTGTTGCTGCTCGGTCGAGAACGAGTTGTTCGTCGCAAAGACGACCTTCGCGCCGCCGTCACGAAGCTCAGCCACCGCCTCCGCCGAGCCCGGAACGGGCTCGGAGCCCGTCCAGATCACCCCATCGAGGTCGAGCACCCACAGCGGCGATTCATCACCAGGAGCGCTCACGAGAACCGCTGCTCGAGGTCGCTGATCTCCGGAAGTCCGATGGTGTCGGTGAACCCGCCGAAGGGCATCAACTCGTCGACGAACGCGGCAGGCGTGCCATCGACCTTGAGGCGCTCGAGGAACCCGCGCATCGCTGCGGTGGCCGCGAGCAACGTGCCGATCGGCATGATCACCATGGCGAAACCGAGCGACGCGATCTCCGAGTAGGTGAGCGGTGGCGTCTTGCCGCCCTCGGCCCAGTTGAACAACAGCGGTGTCCCGGCGAACTCCTTCGCCACCGTCTCGATCTCGTCGACACCCTGCAGCGCCTCGACGAACAGCACGTCCGCGCCTGCCTCGACACA
>CALLIQ010000098.1 GCA_938008925.1 uncultured Acidimicrobiales bacterium | reverse complement strand
GGCGGCGCTCATCTTCGCGCTCCCTGGCAACCTCTTCCTCTATCAGGGCGAAGAGTTCGGACTTCCCGAAGTGCTCGACATTCCGGCCGACCGGCGTGAAGATCCGGTGTTCCACCGCACGAACGGTGCCGAAATCGGACGAGACGGCTGTCGGATTCCGATGCCGTGGACCACCGACGCCACCACTTCCTACGGGTTCTCGACCGAGCGAGCCGACGGGTCCGTCGGCGAACCGTGGCTGCCCCAACCTGATGGATGGGGCGAACGTTCACTCGCCGCACTCGACGACGAGGCCGCCCCGACCCTGTCTCTCTACCGGCGCCTCGGCGACACCCGGGCGAAGTTCGCCGCCTCCCAACCAATGCACGCCACCGTCTTCGATGGCGGACCTGCGGTCGTCGCCGTTCGACGGGGTTCTCTCGTGGTCGTCGTGAATCCGAGCGCCGAAGCGGTCGAGCTCGACCTCGGACGGCTCGGCGTCTCGATGGATCAGGTCGTGTTGGCGAGCGAGCCGCTCGATGCCGGTTCCTCGACGATCCCGTCCGACTCGACGATCTGGTTCGTCAGCTCAGACTGACGCACGCTCCGCACCGAATCGTTCCACCGACTCGATCGAACGAAACGCAGCAGCGAACTTCTCATAACCCGCGTCATTCGGGTGGAAGTGGTCCTTCGCCGTGATGCCGAAGCCGCGATAGTGGGCGTCGACCGGCGCGATCTGGTGTCCGACCTCGCGCACGAGGCGCACGAAGCGCCGATTGACCGACTTCACGACGAAACTCCCACCGCTCGGGAGCGTCGACATGACCGATCCGGACGGAAGCGCCTGCGCCAGTTGGCCGAGTGCATCGGCCACCGAACGGGTCCGCCACTGCATCACGAGGTCGTTGCTGCCGACCGTGCAGATCGTGAGCCCGACGGGAACGCCGAGATCGACGACAGCCTCGGCCGCTGGGAGCTGGACGGCCACCACATCGGCGATCTTCGATCCGGAGCGAGACAGGTTGATGACCGGAACCGTCTCGTCGAACAGCATGCCGATATGCCCGGCGAAGGGCCTCGAGGCCCCGATCCCCTGACACAACGAGTCGCCGAGCACGACGACGGCGGGCCGCTCTGCGCTCGCAGTCTCGATGCCGGCACGAGCTCGCATCTGCCACGCCTCGGCGTAGTCGACGATCTGACGCTTGGTCTCCTCGGCGCCGCGCAGGTACTTGGACGCGGCGTTGACTCGCCGTCCGGGCTCACCGGGGGCGAGCGCACGCTCGACCACGGGGGGCAGATTCGTCAACGAGAACCGATCGCTACTCACCTCGTGATCATCGACGGCTTCCGGCGTTGCCTGGAGCAGCGGATTCCGGAAGCGCCTGAGCCGAGACGAGCCGTCAGAGCCAGTCGTCGGTGAAGGAGGCCGCCCGCTCCGCCCATTCCTCGGCGGTGATGGCGAAGCGCATGTGGTCCTCCCACTCACCGTTGATCTCGAGGTATCGAACGGCGGTGCCTTCGCAACGGATGTCGAGCTTCTCGACGACCCGGCGTGACGCCGCGTTGCGGGGAACGATGGAGATCTGCACGCGGTGAAGACCGAGCTGTTCGAAGGCATAGCGGAGGACGAGCACGACCGATTCCGGCACGTAGCCGTTCCCGGCCTGGCGCTCATCGACCCAGTAGCCGAGGTAGGCGTTCTGGAACGGGCCGCGCTGGACGCTGTTGATGTTGGTCTCACCGGCGAACTGACCGCCGACGAAGATCCCGAATCCGAACGCAGCACCGGTCTGCCACTCTCGTTCGCGGGAGTGACAGCGAAGCGAAAACGCGCCCCGGTCATTGATGACGTCTGGCCCGCCGGGGATGCGGCGAGGCTCCCACTTGGTCAACCATTCGTCGTTGGCCGTTCGCACCTCACGCCACTGGGCGAAGTCGCCGGACCGAAGTGGACGAAGGACGACCCGTCGTCCGATCAAGGTCGTGGTGGTCATGGCCGCTCGGCCAGCCCGTCGAGAAGGTCTCGTTCCGAGACCGTGATCGAAGCCATGTCGAAGGCTCGCATCAAGGCGACGAGCACGCAAAGACCGCCGACGATCACGCCGACCCGATCGGCTTGCAGACCGGGGTTGAACGCCCGGTCCTCGGCCGACTCGGTGGCCAGGGTCCGGAACACGTCCTCGGCCGCTTCCTTGGTGAGCACGAAGCCGTGGACGACGTCGGGGTCGTAGTCGACCAGGCCGATCTCGACGGCGGCTGCCGTGGTGATCGTGCCCCCGACGCCGAACACGGTGCCGGTCTCGAGGACCGAGGCTGCCATCGGGAGATCGCGCCGGATGTCGGTGGTGTACACCTCGAGCACCGACAGCGCGGCGCTGAGCTCGTCGGGGCCGGGTGGGTCCGATTCGAGGAACTCCTCGGTGACGCCGCCGGCTCCAACGTCGAGCGACAACGTTCCGAGCACGCCGTCGGCCTTTGACCCCACGATGATCTCGGTCGATCGGCCACCGATGTCGATCACCGCGACGGCGCCTTCCGGCACGTTCGGGTCCGAAGCGACACCGGAGAAGGCTGCTCCTCCTTCTGCGGCACCATCGAGTACAGCCAACTCGCAGCCGAGTTCGTCGTTGACGACCGCCGCCAGGGCCTCGCGATTCGGTGCTCGACGAGCGGCGGCGGTGGCAACGACGTGGACGTCGTCGACCGCGTGGTCGCGGATCTCGCCCCCAAAGATCACCAGCGCGTCTCGCACCCGACCGAGCGCATCGACGGACAGTGAGCCGTCAGCGGCTGCACCCTCCCCCATGTGCGTGACCAGTTGGCGGTGGATACGAGGAGAACCTCCCGCACCGACGATCAGCAGGCGACTGGATGTCGATCCGAGATCGACCACCGCTCGCGCTCGATCGATGGATCCCGAGGGCGTTGCGGTCATGGACTCGTCTCTTCGGTCATTTCTTCATTCATCGCGGTCGCCACCCCCGGTTTTGCCGGGTCGAAGTGTGCGCCGTTGCTCCGGAGCTGCTCATCGACCCAGCGGCCCACCGAATCGTCGCCGCCGGCCAACAGGTACGCGTAGTGAGCATGCAGGCACTTCACACCGATTCGAGT
>CALLIQ010000097.1 GCA_938008925.1 uncultured Acidimicrobiales bacterium | reverse complement strand
GCCAGCGGTGATCCGGCAAAGGCGGGTGTGTGGCCGCGGTGCATGGAGAAATCGCGCTCGTACACGTCGGGCGTCATGGCCCGGAATCGCTGCACCGACTGGCGAGCACCCGGCTCCATGTGGCTCGCCCACAGATCGAGCCACCGCTCGGGCTCGCTGGATCCGGGCCAGCCGCCCTGCAGCTCATAGGGGGTGAACAGCACTTCGATGCTGAGGACGTGCCCGCCCTCGGGAGCCATGAGCTCGTCCTGGTTCGACGGGACGTTGATCAGCATCGTCGGGTGCTGCGACACCAAGCCCTCGGCTCGCTTCGCATGGGCATCGGCGAGCTGAGCCGGCGATGGCGAGACGAACGTCGTCGGCGAAATGAGATCGAGACCGGCGAACTGATCGGGAAGCTGCGAGGCGAGCAATGGCGTCGGCGCAGCATCGAGCACGGCGTCGACCTTGGACTCGTAGCCGTCGTGCACGGGCATCGACCGCCAACGCTCGACGAGCTTTTGCGCCGAGGCCGGTGCATCGTCGACCCAGTCGTTGAACACCCGCTGTGGATCGCACGCCGCGACGACGGTGTCGGCTCGCAGCTGCGTGCCATCGTCGAGACGGACGCCGGACACCCGGCCGTCGTTCGTGATCAGGTGCTCGACCCGGGCGTTGCACCGAACGGTGCCGCCGGCAGCGGTGAAACTGGCGGCGACAGCATCGGTGAGCGCGCCGCTTCCACCGATCGGGCGGCCCGTCTTCACGAGGTGGCGGGTGGCGTAGCCGAGCGCCGCCATCCCGGTGCCGGGCGTCTCCGGCGGAAGACCCCACACGGTCGGCCCCTGGCTGACCGCTGGCATGATCAGCTGCCAGGCATCGCCGAAGTAGCTGCCGAGAATGTCGGCGACGCTCATCCGGCTCCATTCGAGAACCCGCCTTGCGCCTGCACCCTTCTTGCCCGCGACGCCCGACATGAAGCGGGGTCCCGTCGGAAGCGTTCTGGCCATCTCGACCACGAGCTTGGCCACCGGCATGGCGTCGTCGAGGTAGCGGCGATAGTTGTCGACCTGGGCCGGATAAGCCGCCGCGATCGACTCGAGCGTCCGCTCGGTGTCAGCGAAGAACAGCCACGGAGGACTCGTCTCACCGTCGGCGTCTGGATGGAACGTGTTGATCGCGCTGATCTCTGACTCGACGTAGTTGAGGCCATGCGAGCCGAGGTCGAGTTCGTCGATCAGCGGCATCGCCCGAACCAACGAGTGGTCGCAATTGCAGATGTTGAAGCGGGCGCCGAGATCCGATTCCGTCGACGCGCAACCACCCACCGACGAACGCGATTCGAGCAGGATCGTGTCGATCCCAGCCCGAGCGAGGTAGGCGGCACAGATCAGTCCGTTGTGTCCCGCTCCAACCACGATGACCTGTGCGTCGTTCATCGCTGGAGCCTAATCCTGCGGCGTCGAGGGGCCCGACCCGAACGGCGCAGCCTGTCATGATGACGTCATGAATCAAGGTGTCACGAAGCGCATCGCCGTCATCGGCGCTGGAGGCATGGGTTCGTTCCACGCCCGAACACTCACCTCGATCCCCGGCGCCGACGTCACCATCGTGGCCGACCCGTTCGGCGACAACGTCGAGACCGTCGCCTCCGAGATCGGCGCTCGGGTCGAACGAGATCCGATGGCGGCAGCCGTCGACCCCGACGTCGATGCCGTCGTCATCGCCTCACCCGATGAGACCCATGCCGAGCTGACGCTCGCTGCGATGGATGCCGGCAAGCGGATCCTGTGCGAGAAGCCGCTGGCGACTTCGGTCGACGATGGCCTGGCCGTGGTCGACGCCGAGGTCGCCCTCGGTAGAAGGGTGGTGCAGCTCGGCTTCATGCGTGAGTACGACCTTCCCCATCGTCAGGTGGTCGACGCCATCGCCGACCTCGAACCGCTTCACCTGATCCGTTCGCTGCACCGCAACACCAACGCCGAGAGCCGGACCGACCTCGCCGTCGTCGGCCAGTCGATCGTGCACGACCTCCACACCATCCGCTTCATGAGCGGCAGCGAGATCGAGACCGTGGCTGCGTTCGCAACCCGGCGCGAAGACGGCGGTCTTCGTCACGTCGTGCTCATGTGCGCGCTCGCCGGCGGCGGTCACGGCATGGTGGAGTTCGACGACGACGGCTTCGCCTACGAGGTCGCCGTCGATGTCTCCGCAGGGTCGAGCACGATCTCCTCAGCCGGACCCGTGCGAGCCATCGAGCGGCGCCATGCCGCGGTCGCAACCACGATCGGACGCGACTGGTTCGGCTGGTTTGCCGACGCCTACCGAATCCAAGACGCGGCGTGGGTGGCCTCCCTCGCCGAACCCGAGGCGTCCGGCCCGAGCACGTGGGACGGTCTCGCCGCGCAGGTCGTGGTCGATGCGGCGCTCAACTCGCTCGAGTCGGGCGAAACGGCCGAGGTCGCAGCGATCGAGCGACCACCACTGTTCGACCGCTGACTGACGATCACAACTCGATGCTGAACTCCGCGCGCCCGATGCGCTTGAGCACCGAGTTGAGCACCCGGGCATCGTCGTCGAATCCGAGTGGGTCGGTGAGGTCATCGTCGGCATCGGCATCGAGGAGGAAGTACTCGGCCGCGCCGCGCAGGAGCGATCGCTCGTCGTCGGCGAACCCCTCGCCACCACTCGGGTCGAGGAGCGCCTCGAAGGCGGTGGCGATGCGCTCGGCCGACTCGACGTCGGTCGACGGCGTGGCGTTCTCCTTCACGTGAGCGAGGTGCATGCGGACCACGTCGAGGAGTTCTGCGAGGTCAGCCGACGACGTCGGCATGCACAGCCGGCGGAAGGTTCGCTGCTCCTCGGGGTGGAGCAGGTCGTCGAGGTCGATGGCCGGCGCCGCCTCGAGGGCCGCATCCGAATCGTCAGCGATCGGCTCGGCATCGGTCGGCTCGTGTGGCTCGGTCATGGCGAGCGACCCTAGTTCGACGGCCGGATGCGGTCAGGTGAGACCGGCGAAGGGATCGTCACCCGAGCTGGCCGGGCCACTCGTCTTGGCCTCGCTAGAGCGGGTCGCCCACGCCGGGAACGGGAACTCGACCAGCAGCGGCACGGGGAGCCGAGGCTGCGCCACGTACATCGAGCCGGGCTTGAGGATCGTCGAGCGGGCACGGGCGACGCCGGGCAGGAACCCGTACTCGTCACGCTTGGCCTCGGCTGCGTCGAGGCGACCGACGACGCGGATGGCCGAGTTGGCCACCACCCGACGCTCGACCTCGCTGGCCGTCTGCTGCGCTCCGATCAAGATGATGCCGAGGCTCCGGCCGCGCTCGGCCACGTCGAGCAGGATCTCCTTGATGGGGCTGGAGGAATCACGCGGCGCGTACTTGTTGAGCTCGTCGAGCACGATCAGCTGCAGCGGCTTGGCGATACCGCTCTGCTCCTTCGCATCGAACGCCTGACGCAGCACGACGCCAACGACGAATCGCTTGGCCCGATCGTGGAGCGAGTGGATGTCGACGACGGTGACCTGGTGGGCGTCGAGGTCGAGTGCGTGGCGGGATGCCTGGCCGATGTCGGCTCGGATCAGGTGCTCGATGTGGCGGCGAGCCGAGGCGAGGCGCCGGATGAAGGCATTGATCGTGCCGCTCCCGACCGCTCGGCCCGACCACTGCGGGTCGGCTGGTTGCTCTGGATCGTCGGGGATCAGCTTGGTCTCGATGGCGTCGACGAGATCGCCGAAGGTGCGGATGACCGACCCGTCGATGCGGACGGCGCCTTCGCCGACATCGTCGAGCTTGGCGAGCTGCGCCATCACCGACTGGACGACGATCGTGTACTGCTGACGCTCGTCCTCCGCGTCGGCGAACAGGAACGGCAGGAGGCCCTGCTGGCAGAACTGGGCGATCGTCCAGAAGAACGGCGACACGCCGACCGAACGCGAACCCGTGGCCGGCGTCGCGTTGGCGCTCCCCTTTCGGGGTGGAGCGACGATGCCAACATCACGGAAGGGCCCCGGGGTGAGCCCGAGCGGCTCGTACCGTTCGGCCTGCTGTGCATCGAGGTGCTCGTTGGCGTGGTCGAGGAAGAGCAGGTCCTCGCCCTTCACATTGAAGATGAGGCCCTTGGTGTTCGCCGCTTCCGCCCCGAGCACGCCCGAGTTGAACATCGAGTAGAGCAGGAAGGTGGCGTAGCTGGTCTTGGTGGCGACGCCCGAGATGCCCGAGATGTTGATGTGGGCACCCTTGGTCCCGTCGATGAAGTCGAGATCGAGAAAGACGGGCTCGTCGTTGCGGCTGAGGCCGGCCGGCAGGCGCCGGTCGACGTCGTCGAAGCTCAGGGCGGTGTCGCGCTCGAGGTCGGTCGCTCGACGCACCGGCGCTCCCGGCGTCGGCGGCAACAGCACCTCGGGTTCGAACCGGGTGGTCTGGATGAGGGCGGCCTCGCTGACCTCGGCCGGCAAGATCCCATCGGCGATGAGGAACACGTCGCTCTGGAATCGAGCGCCCTCGTGGCGAGCCCGAACCTGGGTGACCAACCCGTACATCCGGACGAGAACGCCGTCGGGCAGCTCACGTTCGAGCGCAACGACATCGTCGAGCTGCAGCGTGTGCGCCGGGTCGACGGCCACCCAGAACTCGAGTGGGGTGGCGTCTTCGATGCCGATGACGCGTCCGACAACTGGCCGGGGGTCGAGAGAGGTGTCGCCGTTCGCACTCACGACACACAACCTAGAGCCCCGATGTGACGCTCCGACTCACGACTCAGCCGCGCATCTCGCTCACGAGCTCGACCAGGCGGGCGACCTCGTCCTCGGTGTTGTAATAGTGCGGCGACGCCCGAACGATCGCGGGCGGCGTGTCGTCGTGGCCGACCTGCCATGCGCTGAGAGCCCCAGCGCTCACGTTGACACCGGCCGCGCCGAGCGCCGTCTTGACCGCGAGGGGCGCATGCCCAGCGACGCGGAACGTGACGATCCCGCACAGGCGTGGCCCGTGGTCCATCACCTCGACCCCGTCGATCGCGGCGAGCTGCTCTCGCATCGACGCGGACAAGTGCGTCACCCTCGCCTCGATCGCCTCGATACCCACGTCGAGGGCGTAGTCGATGGCGACGCCGAGACCGGCCTTGGCTGCGAACGACGTCTCGAACAGCTCGAAGCGCTTCGAACCCGGTTGCAGTTCATAGGCGTGCTGGCCGACCCAGTCGGCCGAGTAGCCGTCGATGAAGGAGGGCGGTCGGAGCGAGTCGAGCACGCTCGATCGGACGTACAACATGCCGGTACCGCGCGGTGCCCGGAGCCATTTGCGCCCGGTGAGCGACAGGAAGTCGCACTGGAGTTCATCGACGTCGAGGGGGATCTGGCCGGCCGACTGGCAGGCATCGAGGAGGTAGAGCGCGTCGACGTTCTTCGCGAGCGCACCGACCTCGGCCGCCGGGTTCACGAGCCCGCTCGAGGTCGGGACGTGAGTGAGCGCGACCAGCTTCACCCGCTCGTCGAGCGCCGCCTCGACCGCGGCGAGGTCGATCTGGCCCGTCTCGTCGTCGTCGACGATGACGACCTCGATCCCACGCTGATGGGCCTGCATCAGACCGAACGCGTTCGAGACGTACTCGGCGCGACCGGTCACCACTCGGTCGCCCTCGTGCAGGGGAACGGACGTGAAGGCACGCCACCAGGCCTCGGACGCGTTGGTCGTCAGCGCGATCTCATGGGGCTCGCAGTTGAGCAGCCGAGCGCCGGCTCCGTACATGCGATCGAGCCGCTCGGCCTCGCGGTCGACGCTCTCGTAGCCACCGATGCTGGCCTCGAGTCGCAAGAAGTCGATCGTCTCGTCGACCACTGCCTGCGGCGGCAATGCGGCACCGGCGTTGTTGAGATGAGCGACGCCCGAGCAGGCAGGTGTCTCGGCCCGAATGGCGTCGACGTCGAGGGTCAGGTCTGCGGCATCTGGGTTCGCTGCTGGCGGGTTCATCCCCGCAGAGACTAGGTGAGCGCTGTCGATGCTCCGGCTGGATTCGAGCCAGTTGTTCGCAATGGCCTGCGCTCCAATCCACCGGTCGATGCACCGGCGTTCCCCTGTGTGTAACTCAGTGGACAATGAGTGGAAAGAGGGTGGACAAAGACCCTCCTTCTGAGGACAACCGAGAAATCCTGGGGAAAGCCCTGAGGATTCGGAAAAAGGTGTTGACCTGGGAAAACGCGCCCCGCATAGTGACGTCACGCCAAGCGAAACGGCCGGAGCGAAAGCGAAGGAAACGCCGCTCGGAACAGGTGTGAGCATGCACCTTGTCCGCACGAAGAGGCCCTCACCGGCGGCTTCGGACGGACACCGACATCAGCACGACTGCAACCACGCAGCTGACAGCAATCGAACCTTCCGAGGCAAGAGCGCATGAGGCAGCGAACGGGGCGGGAGCGCCGGCGTCGGACTCCAATGCGGTTCGGGGCAACTCGGACAGCGGCGGAAAAAGGGCACTGCCCGAAGGAACCGGTTCGCCGGCACCATCGGGCAGTGAATCACTATCGGGAGAAACGGTACTGCCGGGACGATCGATAGGGGTGGATCCTCACACTGCTTCCGACACCCCCGTGGCACCCGGCGCAAGCCGGAGAGCCCGGGGGTGTCGCCCATTTTCGACCACGGTCGAAACTCCCGGCGAACGTCGACGAAGCCGTGGTGAACTCTTGGATGGTTCAGCGATCGTTCAGCACAGCGGCGTTTAGCTCAGGGGCGTCCAGCTCCGCGATCCACGTCGACGGTCTGTCTCGCTCGTTCGACACCGGGCCGAGGCGTCGACGCACGACGATCGACGCGGTCCGCTCCATCAGTTTCGACGTCGCGCCGGGTGAGCGTCTGGCCTTCATCGGACCGAACGGAGCGGGAAAGTCGACCTCGATCAAGATGCTCACGGGGATTCTCATCCCGACGGGCGGGACTGCGTCGGTGCTCGGGCTCGAGCCCTGGACCGAGCGTCGAGCGCTCACGCGACGCATCGGCACGCTCTTCGGCCAGCGATCACAGCTGTGGGCCGAGCTCGCCCCAAGGGCGTCGCTTCGGATGCTCGGAGCGATCCACGGGATGAGCGACGACCTGATCGATCGGCGCGTCGGCGAGCTGGCTGAGCTGCTCGGCGCCGACGAGTTGCTCGATCAACCCGTCCGCAGCCAGTCCCTCGGCCAACGGATGCGCTGCGAGCTCGCCGCCGCGATGCTCCACGAACCGGAGTTGGTCTTCCTCGACGAGCCGACGATCGGCCTCGACCTGCTGGCCAAGCAGCGGTTCCGCGATCTGCTGGTCCGCCTCAACACCGAGCTCGGCACGACCGTCTTCCTCACCAGCCACGACGTCGCCGACATCGAACACGTCGCCGACCGAGCCATCGTGGTCAACCACGGCGAGATCATCCACGACTCGAGCGTCGCCGCGATGCGCACGGCGTTCCTCACGACCAAGCGAGTCGACATCGGTCTCGAGAACCGCGACGACCACGACCGCCTCGTCGCCCTCGTCGCGCCGCTCGGCGCGGTCACCACGATGTCGGCCGCAACGGTCAGGGTCGATGTCGACACGACCGCCACACCGATCGCACGCCTCGTCGACACGGTGATGTCGAACGTCCGCATCGCCGACCTGTCGGTCATCGATCCGCCACTCGAGCAGATCATCGGCGAGATCTACGAGCACCCGGCATGATCCGGGAGAGCGCCAGTCCGTGGCGGGTGGGGCGGCGTGGGCTCACCACCGCGACGCGCACCGTCGTCGCGGAGCCGGGTGGTCTGATCGTCGCGGGCGGGCTCTACCTCATGGTCACGACGGTGCTGTCGGGACTGTGGCGGGCGGCTGCGGAAGCGGGCGGTGGCAGCATCGTCGGCTACTCGGCCACAGCGCTCGTCTGGTACATCGCATCGAC
>CALLIQ010000096.1 GCA_938008925.1 uncultured Acidimicrobiales bacterium | reverse complement strand
CTCGGTGCCATCGGCGGGGGAGCGGTACTCTCGCCCAATGCCCACCCTCTCCTTCGACGGCGAAACCCACGACGAGATCACGCAGAAGGTGCGCCGCTGGCTCGCCTCGGTCGATGGCGACTATGCCGGCCCGATGGGCGTGGCTGACGTGGTGAATTCCTCGGCTGAACTCACCAAGGACGCGCTGCAGGTCATCGCGAAGTCGGCTCCCGGCGGCATTGGAGAGAGCGAGGTCGTCAAGGCGCTCACGACCATGGGCTACAAGGCGACCGACGCCACTCGGTCCGGCGTGCTCGGGTCGCTCGATGCGATCGAAACGGCCACCGGCGGGTCGGTTGTTCGCAACGTCGCCGAACGCGGAACCAAGGCCGTGTTCGAGATGAACGCCGCCATCGCGAAGCAGATCCTCAAGCAGGCCGTCAAAGACTGATCGACGCGCGAAGTCCTGACATTCGGGACCCTTCTCGCTCCCACGGCCCGTTAGTCTGTCCTCTTCCCTCGGCGGGCTGAGACGCTCGCCGGACCGCAGGAAGGGCAACTGCATGGCCGAGATCGAGATCGGACTCGGAAAATCCGGGCGTCGAGGGTTCAGCCTCGATCAGCTCGCGCTGATTCCGAGCCGCCGCACCCGTGACCTCGACAAGGTCGATCTCTCGTGGCAGATCGATGCATACCGGTTCGAGCTGCCGTTCCTGGCCTCACCGATGGATTCGGTCGTGAGCCCGGACCGTGCGATCGAGATCGATCAGCTCGGTGGTGCTGGCGTGCTCGACCTCGAGGGCGTGTGGGCACGGCACGAAGACCCGAGCGACGCGCTGGCCGAGCTGGCGACGCTCGACCACGACGCTGCGCAGGTTCGACTCCGCGAGCTCTACGCCGCTCCCGTCGATCACGACCTCGTGACCCAGCGGATCAAGGCGATTCATGCCGCCGGCGCATACGCCGCCGGTTCGGTCTCACCAAAGCGGGTGGCCGAGATGGCCAAGACGTTGCTCGCAGCCGAGCTCGATCTGCTCGTCATCCAAGGCACGGTGATCTCCGCCGAGCACGTGTCCGACGACGGCGAGCCGCTCAATCTCAAGCAGTTCGTTCGCGAGCTCGAAACGCCGGTCATCGTCGGCGGATGTGCGAGCTATCAGGCCGCCCTCCACCTCATGCGTACCGGTGCTGCCGGTGTGCTCGTCGGTGTCGACGGCGGCCGCGCCGCCACCACCCACAGCGTCACCGGCGTCGGTTCGCCCATGGCCACCGCCATCGCCGACGTTCGGGCGGCCCGGATGCGCCATCTCGATGAGACCGGCGTGTATGTGCACGTGATCGCCGACGGCGGCATGCGAAGCGGTGGTGACATCGCCAAGGCCGTCGCCTGTGGCGCTGATGCCGTGATGCTCGGTTCCGCTCTGGCCGCCGCCGATGGTGCTCCGGGAGGCACCTGGCACTGGGGTCGCACGACCGTGCACCCCGACCTCCCGCAGGGTCGTCTCGTCGAGCTCGATGCCGCAGGGTCGCTCACCGAAGTCCTCACGGGCCCGGCGATGAGCAGCGATGGCAGCGCCAACATCTTCGGGTCGCTGCGCCAAGCCATGGCCACCCTCGGCTACGAGACCGTCAAGGAACTCCAGAAGGCGGAACTGATCGTGGTCGACCCATGAGCGCCGAGACCGCCGACGCCTCGAACGCCAGCACCGCAACGCCCGATCAGGTGGTGCTCGTCGTCGACTTCGGCGCCCAGTACGCACAGCTGATCGCTCGCCGAGTCCGCGAGTTGAAGGTCTATTCCGAGATCGTGCCCCACACGGTCAGCGCTGCCGACGTGGCGGCCAAGAACCCGTCGGCCATCGTGTTGTCCGGTGGCCCAAAGAGCGTCAACGTCGACGGTGCGCCCGAACTCGATCCGGCGATCTACGACCTCGGCGTGCCGATTCTCGGGATCTGTTACGGCGCTCAGCTCGTCGCTCGTCAGCTCGGCGGAACCGTCAGCCGCGAGGACCGCGGTGAATACGGGCGAACGGTGATGAACCGCATCGACGGTTCGTCTTCGTCGCTGCTCCACGACGGCATCCCATCCGAGCAAGTCGTGTGGATGAGTCACTTCGACGCCATCACCGAGGCGCCCGAGGGATTCGTCGCCACCGCCTCGACGCCGAACGCGCCGGTGGCTGCGTTCGAGAGCGTCGACCGCAAGATCTACGCCGTCCAGTACCACCCCGAGGTCGGACACTCGCCCCACGGCATGGCGGTGCTCGAACAGTTCCTGTGGCGTGAGGCCGGATGCGATCCGAGCTGGACGATGGGATCGATCATCGACGCATCGGTCGCTGCAATCCAGGCACAGGTCGGTGACGGACGTGCCATCTGTGGTCTGTCCGGCGGCGTCGACTCCGCCGTGGCCGCCGCACTCGTGCACAAAGCGATCGGTCACCGCCTCACGTGCGTCTACGTCGACACCGGCCTGATGCGGCTCAACGAGTCCGACCAGGTCGTGGAGACCTTCCAGAAGCACCAGGGCATGGAGCTCATCCACGTCCGTGCCGCCGATGAGTTCTTCGCCAAGTTGTCCGGCATCAGCGAGCCCGAAGCCAAGCGCAAGACCATCGGCGAGCACTTCATCCGGGTGTTCGAGGCGGCGTCCGGCGGTATCGATGATGCCGACTTCCTCGTGCAGGGCACCCTCTACCCCGACGTGATCGAGTCCGGCACGAGCGATGCCGCCAAGATCAAGAGCCACCACAACGTCGGCGGCTTGCCAGACGATCTCGAGTTCGATCTCGTCGAGCCCCTTCGCAACCTCTTCAAGGACGAGGTGCGAGAGGTCGGATCCCAGCTCGGCTTGCCCGATGAGATCGTGCAGCGCCAGCCCTTCCCAGGACCCGGTCTCGGCGTTCGCATCATCGGCGAGGTCACGCCCGAGAAGGTCGAGATCCTCCAGCACGCCGATGCCATCGTCCGCGAAGAGATCGCGGCGGCCGGACTCGAGCGAGAGCTGTGGCAGTCATTCGCCGTGCTCGCCGACATCAAGACCGTCGGCGTGATGGGTGACGAGCGAACCTACGCCCATCCCGTCATCATCCGAGCCGTCACCTCAGACGACGCGATGACCGCCGACTGGGCCCGCCTTCCCTACGACCTCCTCGAGCGGATGAGCAACCGGATCATCAACGAGGTCGACGGCGTCAACCGAGTCGCCTACGACATCACGTCGAAGCCACCCGGCACCATCGAGTGGGAGTGAGCTCACGACTCGAGGTGTGTCTGAGCTCGGAGCTCATCTGAGGATGGTGTAGCCGTCCAGGGTGATGAGGTTGTCGGAGGTCGGGGCGTCTGGGAGGGCTCGGCCGAACTGCTCTGCGCGGACCTCGCCGATCCACTTCGAGTGCTGGTATTCGTGATTGACGATGGCGGTGAGCATCGTCTCTGCGATGTGGCGGAGCTGCGTCGGGGCGCCCACCTCACCCGCATCGATCATCCCGGCGAGATGGCGAACCCGCTCGGCGACTGCGGTGCGGTAGTCGTCGATGCGAGCGAGGTCCGGGAGATCGCCACGCTGCCGCTCGGCCGTTGCCCCGTCCATGATCGAATCGAGGCCGGGGTCTGGCGACGGCTCCGCATAGGTGAGGTTGCGAACCATGTAGTGGGCGACCGCCGCCTGGTGTCCCAGGTGCCAGCCGATCGCGCTCGACTCGGGCACGGGACGCCAGTGGGTTTCGTCCTGGGGCATGTCGCGCCAAAGCGAGTCGGTGTAGGCGAGCGCGGTCGCATGCTCGTCGAGGAGCTCTGCGATCGAGGGACGGTCGGTCATTGGTCTTCCTTGTCGGGTTCGGTTGGCGGTGCGAGGCCTGTGATTGCGATGACCGCCCGGTCGGCTGCGGCCAATGCGCCCTCGACGTGTCCGGGCGCCTCGATCGAGGTCTCGGTGCCGGCCCAGTGGAGCCGGCCGTCCATCGCCGGCGTCTGATACGCGGCGTGGCCGTAGGTCTGATAGTTGTTCGCGGCCAACGCTTCCGGGGGAGTCGTGTGTGGTTCGCGTCGCCAATCCATGATGTCGACCGACGTCGGATGACTCGCCGCGTCACCGAACAGCTCGGCGAACTGTGCGATCACGGCATCGGTCGTCGGGGCGTCGTCGCTCGGCGGCGTCGAACAGAACCCGAACAGGGCGGCAGGCTGACCGTCGGGCCCGCTCATGTCGTGGATCTCACGCATCGGACCGGCGTAGCTGAACGCTGCGCCGGCAAGGCCACGTGACCGCCAGAACGCTCGCTCGAACACGGCGACGACCTTGATCGTCGTCCCCATCCAGACCGGCGTCGCCGCGGCGACGGTGGAGACGTGCTCGCCGAGGGCGCCCCCGAAGTCGATCCTGGCCACTGCGAGCGCCGGTGGGAGCGCGATCACGACGTGGGAGGCCACCACGCGCTGAGTTTGGGTGTGGACGACGACTTCGTCACCGTCCGGGATGACCGCCGAAACGGCCTCGCCGAGCTCGACCGTGTTGGGCACGAGGGAGTTCTCGAGGGCGATGGCGATGGATGCCATGCCGGCGACGAGGCGACCTGACGGTACGTCGAGCTGGTTGCCCGACAGGCGTTGGACCGGTCCCGATTGGTCCGGTCCGTTCTGGAACAGCATGTCGCCGGCCATGTGCTGAGGGAAGATGCCGAGTCCGGCTTCGGCCACGAGCTCGATGACGCGCTGCTCGTTCGGCCAGAACCAGGTGGCCCCGAGGTCGATGGCCCGGTCGCCTGTGCCCCGGCGAGGGGACAGCACGCGACCTCCGACGCGGTCTCGGGCTTCGAAGACCCGCACCGACACCCCAGACCCTTGCAGCTTCTGCGCGGCCCGAAGCCCCGACACGCCAGCGCCGATGACGGCGACGTCGCACGATCGCTCGGTCAGTTGCTCGGTGCCGCGCTCGGTCACCTGTGCCGTCTGGTCGGTCACGGCGCCACCAGCCCCGTGAGGAGTGCGCCCACTCGACCGGCGATGGATGCGTCCTCGCGCGCTCGGCTCACGAGCATCGACCCTTCGAGCGCAGCGAGGAGGGTGTCGGCGAGATCGTCGGGCGAGATGTCAGCGCGGATCTCGCCCTTCGCCACGCCGTCTTCGATCTGAGCGCGAAGCCAATCGCGTTGGTCGGCGAAGAAGCCGTCGACCTCGCGTCGCGAGGCGGCGCCGACCGCCCGCCAATCTGCAGCCACCGCTCCGCACAGGCAGAGCTCGTCGTCGGGTCCGCCCGTTGCGAACAGGGAGGCGTACGCGCGGATCCGCCCGAGCGTGTCAGGAGCGTCGATGGCAGCCACCTGGCGCCCGAAGTGGTCGCGATAGTGAGCTGCCACCTCGGCGACGAGGTCTTCCTTTGTCCGGAAGTGATGGTGGATCGACGGCGCCTTGATTTCGAGTTCTCGGGCCAGGTCGCCGTAGCTGAAGCCGTTGACGCCGACGCGGCGAATCATCGCCGTCGCCACGTCGATGAGTTCGTCGCGGATTGGACGCCCGGTCGGTCGTGCCATTCCAACGAGTCTAGAGGTATCTAGACTCGCGTGTCTACCGACTCATAGACTCTCGTCGAGGCGGTCATCCAGTTCGGTGCCTTGCGAGAGCGTCAGGACTTTGGTGATCGCTGGCGCTGCGGCAGTGGTTCGTCGCCTCGCGGCGGCTCGCTGAACACCGGTTTCGCCCCGGTTCTGGCGGCCAGCAGCTCCTGGGCCGAGGGCAGTGCTTCCGCCGCGGTCGCCGTCGCCGTCGCCGTCGTCATTGTCGGCTTCATTGTCGTTGTCGGGGCGTCGACGCCAGTCGGATCGGTCGCTCCGGCCTCCGCTGGCGTGGGGCTCTTGCTCCGACGCCCGATGAGGAGGCCGACGAGGCCGGCGGCGATGACGCCGACGATGATCACCACGATCGCTCCGCTCATCGAACCTTCGTCGTCGGCATCACCGGTGGCTGTGCTACCCGTCGTGTCGGGTGCGTCGTCGGCGAGCGAAGGATCATCGCTCGCCGCCAGCGATGGCGGAGGCGTCAAGATGTCGTCGGGCGGAAGGGTTTGCGCACTGGTCTCATCGATGTCGGGACGAATCG
>CALLIQ010000095.1 GCA_938008925.1 uncultured Acidimicrobiales bacterium | reverse complement strand
GAGGTCAGGGGGGGTGGGGGCCGGGTCAGGACGGCCCGGTGGGGAACCCGGTCAGGTCAGGTCAGGTCAGGACAGGTCGGGTCGGGTCGGGACAGGTCGGGTCGGGACAGGTCGGGTCAGGACAGGTCGGGTCAGGACAGGACGGTGCGGGCGGTGTCGACGTGAGCGCTGGTGAGCGGGGCGAGCGAGCGGGTGGCCGGATCGGTGAACGCCATCGTGAGCTCGCGATCGCTCATGCTGGCCAACCCGCTGTAGTGCTGGGTGGTCAGCCCGGTCGCTCCCCGTTCGGCCAGCTGGGCGAGCACGCTGGCGCGACCCGCCTCGTCGTAGGCGAACACCGGGTCGGGCCGCTGGGTACAGCCGATGGCGTACTCGGGCGCCCGGATCGTGAACAGCCGTCCCTCGTCGATCAACCAGGGCATCGTCTCGGCGACGACGCCGAGCAACAACGCCTTGGCGTGCACGCCGTCGGGGTTGGCGTCGGTGATCAGCACCACCCGGTCGAACGGCGGCTCCTGCTCGGCGATGCGACGGTTGAGCAGCGCCACTCGTTCATTCGAGCGCACCGCCGACGGCGAAGCCCGGAAGACGTTCATCGGCTTGCCCTGAATGGCGTGGACGGCTTGATCGATGGGCTCACAGACCTGGCGAATCGCCGCCGCAGCGGATTCCCCCTCGACGATGAACAGCTCCACGGCGGCAGGCTAGGCCGCCACGAGACCGTGGCCGGACGTCCTGTCTGGACCTCGGGGATGGCCGTTGGGTGTGACCCGCGTCGTCAGCGAGTCAGCAACAGGTCGGCGATGTTCTGAACGACGACGTCCAGGCTCTCGACGCCCGCGTTGTCGGGGATCACGACCTGATAGAAGTTGCCGCTCTCGCCGAGCACGCCGACGGTGCCATCGAGCACGACGTAGCCCCGACCGTCGTCCAGAACGATGCCGCTGTCCGGTGCGCTCTGGATCTGCTCGGTGAACTTCGCGATCAGCTCGTTCGACACATCGACGGCCCGATTTCCGGAGAACACCGACATGGACCCGACGCTGTCGTCTGCGTAGATGACGAGGCAGTTCGTGGGGCCACCGGTGAACTCGACCGACTTGTTGATGAGCGTCTCGAACTCTTCCTGACTCACGACCTGGCCACACGGCGCCTCGCTGCCGGTCGGGGCGGTGGTCTCCTCCGTCGCCTCCTCGGCGGCGGCCTCGGTGGTTTCGGGTTGGCTCTCGTCTTCGCTTTCGGCGAGTTCGGTGGTCGTCGCCGTTTCGGACTCGGTCGCTGCGCCATCGGCGGTCGCAGCGTCGTCGCCGGACCCGCATGCTGCGAGGAGAAGGACCAAGGCAGCGGCCGCTGTTCCCAGCTGCACACGTGGGAGAGGTCGACAGGTGGTTCGGTTGGAGCGTTCCCGGATCGAGGTCATGCCCTGTGTGCGTTCTGTCGCGGGGAACAATGTTCCGTCCCGAGTTCGGGCCCTGTGGTCGCTCGTGACCGACGCCACCGGCGGTCGTGGATGGGAACCGCCCACTGCGGCGTTTGTAGGTCTACCGACCCAATCCCTCAGGACTGCGAGCCTGGGGCCGACCTTGGAATGAGCGGTGCCGATACACTCGGTCCACGCTGTCTCCGGCTGCATCAGCCGCCGGCCCCCGGAAGGAGACTCAATTGTTCGAACGCTTCACCGACCGAGCCCGCCGAGTGGTGGTCCTCGCCCAAGAAGAGGCGCGACTGCTCAACCACAACTACATCGGGACCGAGCACATCCTGCTCGGCCTGATCCACGAAGGTGAGGGTGTCGCGGCCAAAGCGCTCGAATCACTCTCCATTTCGTTGGAGGCTGTTCGCAGCCAAGTGGAAGACATCATCGGTCAGGGTGGCTCGTCGCCGTCCGGCCACATCCCCTTCACGCCCCGTGCGAAGAAGGTCCTGGAGCTGTCGCTTCGCGAAGCGCTCCAGCTCGGCCACAACTACATCGGCACCGAGCACATCCTCCTCGGCCTCATCCGTGAGGGCGAAGGCGTGGCCGCTCAGGTGCTCGTCAAGCTCGGCGCCGACCTCAGCCGGGTGCGCCAGCAGGTCATCCAGCTCCTCTCCGGCTACTCCGGCCCCTCGGGCTCGGCAGCACCGTCCGGCGAAGGTGGTGGCGGCAAGGCCGGCGCGACCGCGGGCGGCCAGGGTGGAGAAGCACCCTCTGGTTCCCTGATCCTGGATCAGTTCGGTCGCAACATGACCCAGCTGGCCAGAGAGAAGAAGCTCGATCCGGTCATCGGCCGGACCCGCGAGGCCGAGCGCGTGATGCAGGTGCTCAGCCGTCGTACCAAGAACAACCCCGTGCTCATCGGTGAGCCGGGCGTCGGCAAGACCGCCATCGTCGAGGGCCTCGCCCAGATGATCGCCGCCGACGAAGTGCCAGACACCCTCCGGGGCAAGCAGCTCTACACGCTCGATCTCGGCGCCCTCGTCGCCGGCTCGCGCTACCGCGGTGACTTCGAAGAGCGCCTCAAGAAGGTCCTCAAGGAGATCAAGACCCGCGGCGACATCATCTTGTTCATCGACGAGATCCACACCCTCGTCGGTGCGGGTGCTGCCGAAGGCGCGATCGATGCGGCCAGCATCCTCAAGCCGATGCTCGCTCGCGGTGAGCTCCAGACCATCGGTGCCACCACGCTCGACGAGTACCGCAAGCACCTCGAGAAGGACGCCGCTCTCGAGCGCCGCTTCCAGCCCGTCAAGGTCGAAGAACCGACCGTCGAGCACACCATCGAGATCCTCAAGGGTCTGCGCGACCGCTACGAGAGCCACCACCGGGTCACCATCACCGACCAGGCCCTCGTCGCGGCGGCGAACCTCGCCGATCGATACATCGCCGACCGTCATCTTCCCGACAAGGCCATCGACCTGATCGATGAGTCCGGCTCCCGCCTGCGCATCAAGCGCATGAGCACCCCTCCGGCGTTCAAGGAGCTCGAGTCCGAGCTCGCCGGCGTGGTGAAGGAGAAGAAGGAAGCGGTCGACAACCAGAACTTCGAAGAAGCCGGTCGCCTCCGCGATCGCGAGAAGGAACTGCTCGGCCAGAAGGAAGAGATGGAGTCGGAGATCAAGGCCTCCGGCGTCGACCTCTTCGACGAGGTCAACGAGGAGTCCATCGCCGAAGTCCTCTCGATCTGGACGGGCATCCCCGTCTACAAGCTCACCGAAGAAGAGACCGAGAAGCTCCTCCGCATGGAGGACGAGCTCCACCGTCGTGTCATCGGCCAGGAAGACGCCGTCAAGGCCGTCTCCCAGTCGATCCGCCGTACCCGTGCCGGCCTCAAGGATCCGAAGCGCCCGTCGGGCTCCTTCATCTTCCTCGGGCCGACCGGCGTTGGTAAGACCGAGCTCGCCAAGACGCTCAGCGACTTCTTGTTCGGCGATGACAACTCGATGATCACGCTCGACATGTCCGAGTACATGGAGAAGCACACCGTCAGCCGTCTCGTCGGGTCACCTCCGGGCTACGTCGGCTACGAAGAGGGCGGTCAGCTCACCGAGGCCGTCCGTCGCAAGCCGTTCTCCGTCGTGCTGTTCGACGAGATCGAAAAGGCCCACCCGGACGTCTTCAACGCTCTCCTCCAGATTCTGGAAGAGGGTCGCCTGACCGACAGCCAGGGTCGCTCCGTCGACTTCCGCAACACCGTGTTGATCATGACCTCCAACCTGGGCACCCAGGATCTGCGCAAGGCCAACCTCGGCTTCTCTCGCAACGACGAGGCCGTGAGCTACGAGCGGATGAAGGACAAGGTCAATGACGCCCTCAAGGCGCACTTCCGTCCCGAGTTCTTGAACCGTGTCGACGAGACCATCGTCTTCCACGAGCTCTCGAAGGACGAGGTCACCGAGATCGTCGACCTGCTCATCAAGCGGACCGCCGAGCAGCTCGAAGGCCAGGGCATCGGCCTCGAACTCACCACCGAGTCGAAGCACTTCCTCGCCGACAACGGCTACGACCCCACCATGGGTGCTCGTCCGCTGCGTCGTGCGATCCAGCGCCTCATCGAAGACGTGCTCTCGGAGAAGCTCCTCTACAAGGAGTTCCGAGCTGGCCAGATCATCGTGGTCGACGTCGGCGAGAACGAAGAGGGTGTGCGCGAGCTCACCTTCACCCCGCACGAGGGCTTCCAGCCGCCTCCCACTCCGGAGCTCGCCGAAGCCGAGTAACAGGCCCAGTCGTGGTCTGATCCACAGAGAACCGGTCGACCCGGGCAGGGGACTAACCTGCGCCGAGTGACCGGGGGAGAGTTCTGGACGAGAGTCAGCCGATGGAGGCTGGCTCTCGTCGCGTTCCTGGCGATGTTCGTCGCTGCGTGCGACGCATCCGCCGACGTGCTGATCGATGTGGCCGAAGACGGCTCGGGCGTCGTGACCCTCACCGTGGAGCTCGATGAAGAAGCGTCGAGCCAGCTGCTCGATCTCCAAGGGGGCGACGGGCTCCGCCTGCTCGACATCAACGAGGCCGGCTGGGTCATCGATCCGCCCGAGGTCGGCGACGACGGCCGAACGAGCCTGGCCGCGACCAAACCGTTCGGCACGCCCGAGCAGCTCGAGGAGGTACTCGCCGAGCTGACCGGTGATGCCGAGCTGCTCCGCGACTTCGAACTGACTCGCACCAAGTCGTTCGCTCGGGTCGACTACTCCATCACCGGTGAGCTAGCGCCGCAGGGGCTCGAACCCTTTGGCGACGCTGAGCTCGTCGCTGCGCTCGGCCGGTCGGTCGAGTCGTTCGTCGCCGATGGCGGCGGGAGCGCGGCCGACGTCGACGTGACCGTGCGGGTTCGCCTTCCCGGCGCTGAAGACGAAGAGGCGCCCTCCACGGGCGACCTCTTGCCCACCGACGAGGACGAAGTCGTCGAGCGAGCGTGGCGGGTCACGCTCGACCAAACCGATGTCGAGCAGATCTCGGCATCGACGGCCACGACCAACACCGGCCCGCTCGTGTGGCGTGGTGTTGCGGTCGTCGCATCGGTGCTCGCCGGCCTCGTGATGTTCGGGCACATCCTGCGGTGGCTCCGTCCGACCGGGCGACGCCGCCGCCGCAAGGATCAGAAGTCGAAGCCGCGGCCCTCGGCCAAGGGCCCGGGCAAGGTCGACGCGACAGCCGAGCGTGCCGCTGCCGCCGACGACGATCTCCTCGACGACTTCGATGATGACGATCTCGACGAAGCGCCCGAGAGTGACGAACCGACGGTGATCGCCCTCGACGCAATGGGGGT
>CALLIQ010000094.1 GCA_938008925.1 uncultured Acidimicrobiales bacterium | reverse complement strand
AGCCGAGACGCTCCAGCTCGTCGGCGAAGGCGCTCCCCACGACGGCGGGGTCAGCGTCACTGGTGAACGTGAGTGCCGTCGAGGCCAATGCGGCCTCGGCGGGTGGCTCCGGTCGAAGGTCGACGGGCAACCGGATTCCGGACAACAGCTCGGCGATCGTGGACGTCGGCGGTGCGGCCTCGCGCCGATCGTCGGCCGCCGGGTCGGGATCGGGAACGGGGTCCGTGTGCGGTTCCTCGACGACGGGCTCGGGCAAGGGAGCCTGGGCGGTCGTGCGTGGTGGGGGAGCGCCGACGCTCGAGGCGATGACCGAGCCGAGTGACTTCGTCGGCCGATCGGACGTGGCTTCGGTTCGGCTCTCGGCCCTTTGTTCGGCTGGGGCGCCAGCGGTCGCCATGGCTGGCTCGGCCGGCTTCTTCGCCGTGTCCGAGACATCGATCGTCTTGGCGGTCGTCTTGGCAGATGTCGTCTTGTCAGATGTCGTGGCCGCTCCGTCGCCGATGACCAAGGACTCGACGGCTCTGGCTTGGCGGGCCTGCGCGGCTCGGCGGTTGGTTCGCATGCGCTTGACGATCCACACGACGAGCGCGACGGCGGTGAATGCGAGCCACAGATAGAGAGCGCTGACGATGACCTGAGCCATGCGACCGAGAATAGGTCGAACGGATCTCGGGGTGTCTGGTGAGCCCTGCCCAAACGGGGTGGTTAGCCTATCGACCGTGGCCGATGACCTCTTTGCCGCTGCGGCGGCATCTCGCCTCGAGTCTCGAGCCCCGCTCGCCGCTCGGCTCCGCCCGCGCTCGCTCGACGACGTGGTCGGCCAACAGCACTTGCTCGGGCCGAAGGGAACGCTGCGGCGGCTCGTCGAGAGCGATCGACTCAGCTCGGCGATTCTCTGGGGGCCGGCGGGAACGGGAAAGACGACGCTGTCGAAGCTCGTTGCCGAAGCCTCCTCGAAACGGTTCGAGCAACTCTCGGCCGTCAACGCCAGCGTGAAGGACGTCCGAGAGGTCATCGCGCAGGCGGAGGAACGGCTCGGCGCCCACGGTCAAGGCACGATTCTCTTCCTCGACGAGGTCCATCGCTTCAACAAGTCGCAGCAGGACGCACTGCTTCCGGCCGTCGAGTCCGGCGTGCTGACGCTCATCGGGGCAACGACCGAGAACCCCTTCTTCGAGGTGAATGCGCCACTTCGCAGCCGGTCGACGCTGTTCCGTCTCGAGATGCTCGACGAGGACGACCTGGCGATCCTCCTGCGTCGTGGGCTGGAAGACGAGGGCGCGACCGCAGACGATGACGCCGTCACCTATCTCGCCGGACGGGCCGCTGGCGATGGCCGACAGGTGTCGGCGCCACCAATCCCAGCTGGCACAGGCGTAGCAGATCTTCGAGAGCGGCTACACCACGCACAGCGATGGAACCGGGCTTGGGCTCTCCAGCGCTCGATGGCTCGCTCAGTCCCAAGGTGGCGACCTTTGGTACGAAGCCCGGCTCGGTGGAGGTGCGATGCTGGTGCTGTCCATTCCCAGAGCCTCGAGCGAGTTCTGATGGCCAGCGTCCTGATCGTGGATGACCACCCGCTCCTGGCGATCGGGTTGGTGTCCGCGTTGCAGGTCGCCGGTCACATCGCCGAGCACGCCGCTCCGGTCGATGACGCCTCCGTGATCGCCGCCGTGTCGAGTCGATCACCCGACCTCGTCGTCCTCGACTTCGAGCTTCCCGGTATCGGAGTCACAGCCGACCTCGTGCGCCATCTTTGCGGTGGATCCGCTTCTCCGGGAATCGACGTTGTGATGCTCAGTGGCAGTGCCGACAGACGTGGCTTGGCGGAGTGCCTAGAAGCGGGGGCACAGTTCATCGTCGCCAAGACAGAGCCGATCGAAGCGATCGTCGGCGCAATCGGCCTCGCAGCCTCGAACGCAGTCATTCGTAGGGGCGACACGGCGGCACGCTTGGACCAGCTCGCGAGCGCCAGACGAGCGGACGCAGAGCGACTCGCTGCATTCGAAGCGCTCACTCCGCGCGAAGTCGCAACGCTCGCTGCACTGTGTGCCGGCACGAGTCCGCAGGAAATCGCGGCATCGACCTTCGTCGCGATTTCGACCGTTCGGACACACATCAAGAGCGTGCTTCGCAAGCTCGACGCCACTTCTCAGCTCGAGGCCGTCTCTTTGGCACATCGATCCGGCTGGATCGCACTCCAGAGTGATGTGGCGTTCACGGTCGGTTGACGTGGTCCAGGCGCGCTTGATTGTCATCGGCCATGGCCGATACTGAGATCATGGTGCGCGAGCGATGGAACCTGGACGGTGGACGGTGAACCCCGCCTTGCTCGAAGGCGGCTTGCGATTCGCCGGCCTCGCTCTCATCTTCGTGACCGTCTGGTCGTTCATCTCAGGAAGCGCTCCATCAACGGGTGCCGCCGTGCGAGAGAGCCTCAAACCAGGCCTCCGGTCGATTCGAGACTCGAGCACATGGTCTCGATCTGAGCTTGCAGATCGGACGATCGTTGCGGCTGTGGCGGTCGCAGCTGTATCGACACTCGTCGACCAGTCACTTCTCTCAGCCATTGTCGCCGGCCTGCTGTGGCAGTCTCGACCGGCACTTCGACGGGCGACGTCGGAGGAGCAGCCCCTGCTCGCCTTCGCGAGCCAGCTGAGCTCCGACATGATGATCGGCCTGTACACCCCGATGGTGCTGGCCCAACTGCTACTCGGCAACCACCTTCTGGCGCTCGCCTTCTCGTTCGTGGCCATCGCCTTGTCGTGGCCCCCAGGCGGAGCAGGTCGAGCACACGGCGTGTGGCGTCCAGCTTGGGTCACGTCTTGACGATCCGGCTCCGCTGCGGCCGATGAACGCTCAGCCGAGGTCGAGAACGGACTCGCAGTTGTTGAGAACCGTGGTGGCTCGCTGACCACAACGATCGTCGCCACCCTCACCGTCGAGGTTGTCGTTTCCACCGGGCCCGGGCCACAGCGTGTCGTTGCCGTCTCCGCCCAGGATCGTGTCGTCGCAGGGTCCGCCGACGATGACGTCATCGCCCGCTGACGACGTCGCCACGTTGTCGCCGTCACCGAGGACGATGCGATCTGATCCCGCCGGCCGACCCGGTGCACGAATGACCGTGTCGTCACGTCCGATGTAGGTGTCGTCGCCGCCGCCGGTGTAGATCCGGTCTGCTGAGTCGGCACCGAACACGATGTCGTCGCCGTCCTTCGCGAAGATTCGGTTCGACTCGCTCGCTCCACCGCCCAATCCGCGCAACCCGGCGGCGTCGGGGATCTGACCCCCGCCGCCGATGGTGATCACGTCGGCTTCGTCCGAGCCGTAGATCGTGTTGTTGCCACCTGCCCCGATCAAGCACGACGAGCCGCCGCCGGAAGCGATCGTGTCGTCACCGAGCCCGCCATTGAGGACGTTGACCGCAGGAAGGAATGGCACCCTGAAGAAGCCGACCTCGGGGGAACAGTACGAACTCGTGACGAGCTTCGGCCCGCCCGCTCGAGCGCCGACCAGCAGGTCATCGCCGTCGTAGCCGTATGCAATGCCGCCCGCTCCGCCGACGTACATGCGGTCGTCACCATCGGTCCCGTAGAGCCGGTCGAGACCGGGGCCTCCGAACAGCGAGGACGCATCGTCACCAGGGTTCACGAAACCGGTTCCCCGGTCGGTACCTGCGACGAGCACATCGTCGCCTGGACCACCGACCATCCTGTCCGATCCGGAGCCGTTCGATTGATCGGACTCCCGCGGCCGATTGACGTTGCCGACGGCGGTGTCGTCACCATCGCCGCCGTAGACGACGTCGGTTCCCTCACCAGCGACGAGCCAATCATCTCCCGATCCGCCGTAGAGCCGGTCGTCGCCGTCGCCACCATCGATGATGTCATCGCCACCGAGCCCGAACAGCCGATCGTTCCCGCCGAGACCGCAGATCACGTCGTTGCCATCGGTGCCTCGCAGCACGTCGTCGCCAGGGGTTCCGACCACGGTGCAGGTGTATTGCCGTTCGTCCTCGGGCAACGGCCGGTCGAGCAGCTCCCAAACACAGTCGCCGTTCTGGCTCCCGGTCGGGACGCAGTCCGCACCTGCGCCACCCGCCGATGCCGGCGTTGGCACGCCACCGGTGATCGCCACGCCGAGGACCAGCGCCGCAATGAGCGCCGGGATCCGTGCCCTGCGCGCGCGAACGCCGTTCGTCCCGATCGATTCCGCCATGTCTCGTTCCCTCGTTCGCCGGTGGCGTCTCGCCCACCACCGTCCCACTGCGTGACAGGCTGTCACTTTCCGTGAGCGGTGGCAAACCCAGACAACTCTCGGAACAGGTGGAGCACGAGAGAGGGCTCGGATTAGATTCTCGATGTGATCATCGAGGTCGACGGACATTCCACCCACGCTGCAACCGGGGGCGTCGACATCTCCGGATCTGACGAGCCCGTCATCTTGCTCCTTCACGGAGCGGGCATGGACGGCACGATCTGGCAGCTCCAGACCCGCTACCTCTCCTACCGCGGATTTCGCGCCGTCGCAGTCGATCTTCCCGGCCATGGTGACAGCGAGGGCGATCCGATCGACTCGGTACCGGCCATGGCTGACTGGGTCGCTCGTTTCGCCGAGGCGGCCGGATTCGATTCGATGCACATCGTCGGCCACTCGATGGGCTCGTTCATCGCCCTCGAGCTCGCGAGTCGTTACGGCGCGCTCGTCTCGTCGATCACGCTCCTCGGCACGGCCACCGCAATGCCCGTGCATCCGGAGCTACTCGACGCTGCGGTCAACGATCTACCCCGAGCATCGGCGTTGATGGCTGCGTGGGGTCACGCGAAACCTGCACACGTCGGACAGAACCCGACGCCCGGCATGTGGATGACCGGCGGCGCTCGTGCGCTCGTCGAGGCGAGCCGTCCCGGCGCGCTTCGCAACGACTTCGATGCGTGCCGTGTCTACGACGGAGCGGTCAGCGCCGCTGAGGACGTGACGTGTCCGGCCACCGTCGTCATCGGTCTCGGCGACAAGATGACGCCAGCCAAGCAGGGCCGCACGATTGCTGCATCCCTGAAAGACGTTCGGGTCATCGAGCTCGCCGGCATCGGCCACTCGATGATGACCGAGGATCCTCGCGCCGTGAAGCGGGCCATCCTCGAAACGGCAACCGGTCGCTCCGATCGCCGCGCCGACGCCTGACCGATCTCGGTTAGGAAGCAAGCCTGGATCAGGCGATCGAGTACCAGTCGCCGTCGCGGCCGAGGTACTCGTCGACCCCATCGGTGCTCCGGTAGAACGAAGACGCACCGGCGTCGCGCAGCACGGCCAACATCGCTGGCAGCTCTGCGCCTTCGGCCTCGATCTTGGCGATGACTCGATCGGTGCCGATCGTGTCGAGCAGCTCGAACGGACCCTGGGCCCAGTTGAAGCCCCACTTGATGGCGTTGTCGATGTTGACGATGTCGTCGGCGATCTCGGGAACGAGTCCGGCGGCGTAGCGGAGCGTTCCGCCGAAGACCTGCCAGGCGAGCTGGCCCTGCGGTGAGTCCTCGAAGAGAACGGCGCCGAGATCGGCGGACACGCCGGACAGGTCGGCCTCCGCTGCGTCGCGCCATTCCTCGCTGACGAGGTCGAACGTTTCCTTCTTCTTCGAGCCATCGTCGAGTTTCTGCACTCGTCCAAAGCCACCGAGTTCGCGCGACTTGCGACCGAGCTGACCTCGCTCGAGCATCGCCTGCTCGGCGGCCGGGAATTCGGTGTAGGCGTGACCTGCATCCCCGTCGGGAAGGTTGACAGCGAGGTTCTTGCCGACGAGATCCATCACGTCGAGACCGATGAGATCGATCAGGCCGTAGAGGCCGGTCGGCGGCAGGCCGACGGGCTTGCCGAGCACGGCGTCGACGGTCTCTTGGTTCATTCCCGCTTCGAGGAACGGCTTGGCCAGATGAAGCCCGCTGAGCATGAAGAAGCAGCCGATGCGGTTGCCGATGAAGTTGACCGTGTCCTTGGCATGGACGACGCCCTTGCCGAGCTCGTTGGCTCCGAACGATGCGAAGGCGTCGACGACGTCGCTCGTCGTCGACTCACCGGGGACCAGCTCGAACAGCTTCATCACCCGCACGGGATTGAAGAAGTGGGTGATGGCGACGTCGGCCTGGAACCGATCGGGCAGGCCGGCGGCGATGTCTCGAAGCGGGATGCCAGACGTGTTGGAGCTGATGACCGAACCGTCCTTGCGGAGCGGTTCGACCTTGGTGAACAACTCTTGCTTCACCTCGACGTCTTCGACGATCGCTTCGCAGATCCAGTCGTAGTCGGCGATCTTGTCGAGATCGGCGTCGAACGTGCCGGTCTCGACCAGGTGGCGATCACCTTCGTCGACGGCGGCGAACCCGCGCTCGACGGCTTCGGTCGAGATGTCGAGCATCAGCACGCGACATCCGGCGGCGGCCGACGCAGCGGCGATGCCAGAGCCCATCGTGCCGCAGCCCAGGACGGCCACGGATTCGATGCGACGAGACGATGAGGAGGGGCTTGCTTCGGCATTGTTCTGCGACATCCCAAGAGTCTGGGGCGTTTCGCGGCCCGACGCACCTCGCTGAGGAGACGACACGCCGGCCGACGATCGAGACACATCTGTGAACACGCAGGACACACCTCTGAACAAGATCGAAACGACGCGAGATTCGGGACGAGATCTCGTTCGAGGTGGCTTTCATCTCCCATCGCCAGCGACGCCGCCACCGAGCGGCCGGACAGGCCAACAGCACCCGCCCGAAACCCCCCGGGCACGATGAAAGGCACAACCAATGCAGATCAGCCCCCGTACCAAGAAGCTCACCGCCCTCCTGCTGGGCCTGAGCCTGGTCGCCGCAGCGTGCGGCTCCGATGACGCCGCCAGCGCCGACGCAGCGGCCGACGTCGCCACCACGGTCGCCGACGAGGAGGCCATGGAAGACGAGGCGATGGAGGACGAGGAAGCCATGGAAGACGACGCCATGGAAGACGACGAGGCGATGGAAGACGACGCCATGGAGGACGACGCCATGGAGGACGGCGACGCGATGGAAGACGACGCCATGGAAGACGGCGACGCCATGTCCGAAGGTCGGCCGATCCTCGACATCAGCTTCGACGGCCTCGAGCCCCTCGGCGACGACTTCGAGTACGAGGTCTGGACGATCGTCGACGGCGCACCGGTCACCGGCGGCGTGTTCGACATCGCTGACGACGGCTCGATCGAGATCGGCAACGGCGACAGCCACCTCTACGGTCACGAAGGCGCCACCGACGTGGTGATCTCCATCGAGCCCGCCGTCGACCCGGACCCCGCCCCGGCCGCTCCCAAGCCTCTCGGTGGAGCGATCGCCGACGATGGCAGCTTCGTCCTCGACACGCTGCACCCGGCCACCTTCGGCACGGACTTCTCCGAGGCTGCCGGCCAGTACATCCTCGGCACCCCGAGCGACGGCGCCGACAACAACGAGACCGCCGGCCTCTGGTTCCTTCAGGTCGGCGAGAACGGCCCCGAGGCGAGCCTCGAGCTCCCCGAGCTCCCCGAGGGCTGGGTCTATGAGGGATGGGCCGTCGTCGATGGCACCCCCATCTCGACCGGAACCTTCACCGACGGCGCCGGCCCCGACGACT
>CALLIQ010000093.1 GCA_938008925.1 uncultured Acidimicrobiales bacterium | reverse complement strand
ACCCGCAACGGTACGTCCCGTGTCCACCTCTGACCCAGATCCGCTTCAACGCTGGGTCGACGCCGGCCTCTTCGTTCCCGAAGACGATCACTCCGGCCAGCGACGGGAGCTGATCGCATGGCTCGACACGCTCCCGCTCGGGCCCGATGCATTCTCCGGCATCACCGCAGATCAGCTCCCGCTGAAGGTGAACCGTCGCATGCTCCAGCCCGGGACGCGGATCACTGCCGATCAGGCCAAGCAACGGTCGGGCGTCGACCAAGAGGTGTTCGACGCCGTGTGTCGCGCCAGCGGCTTCGCTCCCGACCACGCTTTCACCGAGGACGACCTCGCTGCCATCTCGGCCTTCACCGCCTCGATGGGCCTGTTCACCGACGACGAGTTGCTGCACTTCGTTCGAGTGCTGGCCTCGTCGATGGGGCGGGTCGCCGATGCGGCGACGGCGTTGTTCCGCATCGATGTGTCGCCCACGCTCGACGGCACCGACGCCAGCGAACTCGAGTGGGCGCTGAGCAACTACGAAGCCATCCAACTCATCGAGCCACTGCTGGTCGCGGCACGGTCGTTCCTACTCCACGAGCTCGAGGTCGCGTCGGAGCGGAGCGATCGGGCCAGGGAGCGCATCGGCGAGACCGCAAACACGAGCACCTTGCGGCTGGCCGTCGGCTTCGTCGACCTCGTCGGCTACACGTCGATGTCGGCGGACATGAACCCCGACACGCTCGGGCGCTTCATTCGCCAGTTCGAGACGCGGGCGCACGAGATCGTCAACGAACACGCCGGTCGAGTGGTGAAGCTGATCGGCGACGAGGTGATGTTCGTCAACCTCGATCCGGCCGATGCGTGTGCGGCCGCCCTCGCACTGATCGACGCCTTCGACGACGAAGAAGCGACTCCCCGCGGCGGCATCGCCACCGGCGAAGTCGTCGCTCGGGGTGGCGACTACTACGGCAGCGTGGTGAACCTCGCAGCCAGAATCGGCGCCCAGGCCGTCACCGGCGAGATCCTGATCGATCAGGCGACGAGCGACGATCTCCGGACCGAGGGAGACGCGCCGCCGATCCTCGCCGTCGAGCCGGCCGGACGGCGCATGCTCAAGGGCTTCGCCGATCCCGTCCCGCTCTTTTCCCTCATCTCTTCGTGACGTCCCACAGGTGATGGATCGGGTCGTGGATCTCATAGCGAGCAAAGCTCTGCACGGTGAAGCTCGCCCCGTCGCTGCGTCGGCCGGTACGGGCCAGCTGATCGACCGACAGTTGCTCGAACGCGTCGGCGATCGCTGAGGCGGCCTCGACCAGTTCGGCGCTGACGAGGGCCGGATCGGCGAGGTCGTATCGCTCCGCCTCGGCGGTGATGTTCGGGTTCCAGTTCGCGAACTCCGGATCGTCCTCGGACAGCATCAGATCGAGACGCTCGGAGAACAGCCGGAACACGTCGCGCACATGGCATGCGTATTCGAGCGGTGACCACGTCTCGGGGGCGGGCCGGGTTCGCACCCATTCGCCGTCGCCCGCCAGCACTTCGGTCCAGCCCGCTGCGTTCTGACGGTTGGCGGCAGCGATGTCGGCGACGCCCATGTCACCAACCTCGGCACCGCACTCCGGGCACGGCCGCTCGAGCACCCACGTCCAATCCTTGTCGTCGGCTTCGGCGGGAGGTGGCGCGTCGGTCATGGCGTGCAGTTCATCGGACGGGCATGGCGCCGGCAACCGCGTTTCGCAGTCGCCGTTCGCCATGCCCGATCCAGGAGCGTCCATTGGTCAAAGAGCACTCGACACGACAGCGAATGCCACGAACGCTCCGATCGCGATCAGGAGTCCGTATTGGCTCCAGATCCCAGGGCCGGGGAGGTCTTGTCCGTAGCGCTGCTCGAGCTCGGACCGAGACAGCTCGAGGTCGGCGCTGCGTTGATCGCCCACCACGAACCACTGCTTCTTGTAGGCCAGCCTGAAGATGAACATCAGCGAGACGTATCGGTAGGCGAAGACCAGCGTGTTGCCGTCTCCCAATCCCCATCGCTCGCTGCTCGAACCCCATCCGTAGAACATGTCGTGTGTTTCGCTTTCTATCATCGTTGGTTTGACGATGGTGAGATGCGGCGAACGGCACGCTGGGTTTCAGATCGTTCGAGGTTTTCCTTGGCCGACCGTCAACGGCTCGCGGCGCTGATGGATCGAGAAGTAGAGGAGGCGCCGATCGGCATGGATCGACCTTCGCGTGCCGCGAGGTACGAGCACCACGGACTGGTCGGCGACCTCGTGGGCCACGCCGTCGATCACGATCGACCCGGCGCCCCCTTGCACGACGAGCAGAACGTCGACCTCACCGTTGAGATGGTCGGCGATCGACTCCCCCGCCTCGAGCTTGACAAGGTTGGCGTTCAGTTGCTCGCTCTCATGCGCCCACACGGCGCCGCTCCGGCCCGACAGCGACACCGAAGCCAGGTCGGCGATCACCGGTTGTCGGCTCGTCACGGCTGCGTCCGATGCGACGCGAACGGGGCGAGGGCGAGCACCGCGGCGGCGATCCACAGCGCAGCACCGGTCTGCGGGTGAACCCACATGCCGATCCAGAAGCCGCCGACGAGCGATGCGATCGATGCGGTCCACGCCGCAACGCGCCAGTACCTCATGAGCGCGACCTGGTCAGACAGACACCCGTCGACGAGCCATCGCTGCGCACGCCGACACCCTACGCCGCTCGTTCTGACGTTCGACAGAACGAGCGCGAGCGTCACGGCCCGGTGGACACCTGAATCGATCGTGGGCCCCGGAACTCGAATCCATGCAGCACCACCGGTGCACCCGGGACCATGGCGAGGTCGGGGAAGCGCTCGAACAAGCGCTCGACGCCGACACGAACCACCTGGCGGCCGAGCCACTCGCCGAGGCAGCGGTGGGTACCCAGAGCGAACGCTGCATGTGCTCCCTCTCGTCGGTCGAGGTCGATCTCGTTCGGCCTCGTCCAATGGGACTCGTCGAGATTCACCGATCGCAACACGCCGGCGACGAGCGAGCCGGAGGGAATCACCACGCCGCCGAGCTCGACGTCCTCGGTCGCCTGGCGCGTGACCGTCCCCACCGGACTGAAGACTCGGAAGACCTCTTCGACGAGCCGCTTCAGCTTCGGCGGATCCTCGGCGACCCTCGCCCGCAGGTCCGGACGGTCCAGCAGCACCCAGGTGACGAGCCCGATCCCATCGCGGGGCTCGTTGATCCCGCCAGAGATCATCAAGCGAACGTTGTTGACGATCTCTTCCGGCGTGGCCCCGGAACGCACGAAGAGTCCGATGCCACTGTCATCGGCATCGCCTTGCGCACCTGCCAACGCGATCCGCTCGGCGATCGCTTCGCCGAGCTCTTGCTTCGCGACGCGGCCGAGCTCGGTCAGTTCGGGATCGTTCTCGAAATTGGCGATGTCGGCGCACAAACCTTCGCACCAGGCCCACATCCGATCGAAGCCGTGATGATCGAGGCCGAGCACGGTCGCCAAACTCGCTGCGGCGAGAGGCTGGGCGAAGTCGGACATCACATCGAAGCCCGCCGGGTCGAGTCCGCCGAGGATCTCGTCCGCGAGAGCGACGAGTTCTCCCGACGCGAAGTCGCCGCTTCGGCCGCCGGGCTGGAACACCGGCCGGAACAACCCCTGGAGCCGAGTGTGCTCGGGCGGGTCGGTGGTGAGCATGTTCTGACCGAGCGCCCGAGCGAGAAACGATGGATTCGTCGCGGCGGAGAAGACGTCGGGCTTCGACTCCATCTCCGCAACGTCGTCCCAGCGCGTGACCAGCCACATGTCGAGCGCTTCGACGAACACCACGGGTCGGCTCCGGCGCATCTCAGCCAGAATCGGGTCAGGATCGGACTCGAGGTCGGCGAGAGTGATCGACGGCGCTGACACGGTGGCTCCTCAGGGTGGCGGTCGGGCCGACAGTACCGGCGCGGCGCCCCTCGGTCCCGTCCGCCCACCGCTTCTCGTTCGAGGGCGGCCGATCCGGGCCGTACGATGCACAGTCATGACCACGCCGGAACGACGTCGCTCGTCATCGACTGACGACCTGGTCTCGATGCGCCTGGACGACCAATTGTGTTTCGCCCTCTACTCGGCAACACACGCCATCCAGCGCCGCTACCGACCCCTTCTTCAGGCACTTGATCTGACCTACCCGCAGTACCTCGTGCTGCTCGTGCTGTGGGAAGACGACGAGTTGGCGGTGAGGGAGATCGCTGAGCGGCTCTTCCTCGACTCCGCCACCCTGACCCCGATCCTCAAGCGCATGGAAGAAGCCGGGATCCTTGAACGTCAGCGATCAACCGAAGACCAACGACGCATCGCCGTCACCCTGACCACGGCCGGGCGCGAACTCCAAGAGCGTGTTCGCGGAGTGACCAACGACGTCACCTGCGCCGCGGTCGATGCTGCGAGCGCACCCGCTGAATTGATTGCCGGCCTCATCGAACTTCGCAACGGATTGACGGGTAAGCAGTCTTCTCTTTAGTTTGTGCGTGAACTATTTGTGCACAAACTTCTTGGGAGCACCGTGTCACTCTTCGACGACCTCATTCCGACGCTCATCACCGATACACCCGCCCAGGGTCGCGAGCTCGCGATCATGATGGCGCGCAAGACCATCGCCACTTTGCAGCCAGACGCTGAGGTGCGGTCGACCCTTCGCCCCGACTACGACGCCGACAGCGCCAAGCTGATGCAGGCCGGCCAAATCGTGGCGATCGAGTTCCAGACCGTGGCGGCTGCCAACAACTACTGGCGCGACTGAGCC
>CALLIQ010000092.1 GCA_938008925.1 uncultured Acidimicrobiales bacterium | reverse complement strand
GCAGTGCGGACCAGGTCGGCGAAGTTCTCGACGTCGTCGTCCGATGCCGTGGTGCGGCCGATCAGGTTCTCGGCTTCGTCGGCGACCTGTGTGAGGGTGACCTCGTCGGCGAAGGGGCTCTCACGCAGGATCTCGGCAAAGGCGGCGACCGTGACGGCGAGACGGAAGTCTTCGTCGGTGTCGGTCCAACGATCCTCGATGTCGGAGGCGTCGATGTCGATCTGGCCCTCGATCACGTCACCGGTGTCGGGGTCTTCCCAGCGAAGGGCGACCGTGCCGATGTCGTCACGTCCACCGACGCCACGAGCGAGCTCCAGTTCGTAGATCGCCGTCACCTGGTGACCGGCACCGAGTTCGCCGGCATCGACGCCGTCGTTGCGGAAGTCATCGTCGAGCACGGCTCGGTTCTCGAAGCCGATCAGGCGGTAGGACTCGACGTTGTCCGAGTCGAACTCGACCTGGATCTTGCCGTCGATGGCGACGGTGAGCAGCGTCGAGACGAGCTCGTCGCGGAAGAGACGGTCGGCCTCGTCGGTGCTGTTGACGTATGCGTAGAAACCGTCGCCGTCGTCGGCCAGCGTCTCCATGACGACGTCGTTGAAGTTGCCCATGCCGACACCGAGGGTCACGAGCTGGATGCCACGATCGGCGTCACGACGAATCAGCTCGACGAGGCCGTCGGGATCGGTGAGGCCGACGTTGGCGACGCCGTCGCTGGCGAGGATGACTCGATTGATGCCATCTCGATCGAACGACTCGTTGGCGAGGTCGTATGCGGTGATGAGGCCGGACTCCAGGTTGGTCGAGCCGTCGGGGCGCAACCGGTCGATGGCTCGGTAGATGTCGTCGGCGTCACGGACCGACGTCGGCTCGAGCACGATCTCGGCCTCGCTCGAGTAGGTGACGATGGCGACCGTGTCGTCGTCGTCGAGCTCGTCGACGAGCGTCTCCAGCGAATCCTTGACCAGACCGAGGCGGTCCTGGCGATCCATCGAGCCAGAGGTGTCGATCACGAAGGTGAGGCTGGCGGCCGGGCGATCCTCGTTTGCGACGATCTCACCCTGCACACCGACCCGGACGATGACGTTGTCCTCGTCGAACGGTGATGGCCCGCCGTCGACCATGGCGTTGAGACCATCGCGAGGAGCGTCGTAGTCGTAGTCGAAGGAGTTCACGAACTCCTCGACTCGGACGGCCTCCCGGGGCGGGAGCTGTCCCTGGCCGATCCACTGGCCGGCGATCGTGTAGCTGGCCGTGTCGACGTCGAGGGCAAAGGTCGACAACGGGTCGACGCTCGTCTCGATGAAGTCGCGGACGCCGTACTCAGCGAAGAAGTTGTCCTCGAACTGATCCGGCTCGGGCTCTTCTTCGGTCTCACCGAAGAAGCCACCGTCGTCAGACTCGGCCGTCGTCGTCGACGTGGTCTCCGGCTCGTCGACGATGGAGAAGCCACCGTCGTCAGACTCGTCGGATGCCGCCATGGCTTCGTCGTCTTCCATGGCTTCGGCGTCTTCTGACACTTCGGTGTCGACGTCGCCCGAGGCTTCCTCGGCGAAGTCCGACTCCGAATCTCGGCTCGCAGCCGAGGTGGTCTGGCTGGTGAAGTCCGACTCGGCGTCGCCGGTGGCTGCCTCACCATCGTCCGGGCCGCTACACGCAGAGGCGCCGAGGGCGATGGCGAGGGCGAGCGCCGCCGCCTTCCGCCACGAATCGTTCGTTGAGTTGTTCCGCTGCTTGTTCATGACCGACTTCGGCGTCGGTCAGCAGCGGTGGGTTCCCTCCGTCATGCTTTCGTCATCGCAGGGTCACCCAAGCGACGCTCCGTGTCAGCCGTGGTGCTCCGTGTGAAGCCTGCCGGCCTGGCCGACCCAGTCGTCACGCGAGATCCGACCGGGGAAGAACTCGAGGCGGTTGTTGAGCGCTTCGACGCCCGCCGTGTCGAGGAGGGAGACCTGGAGGAATGTCTTCAACCCGTTGGAGTTGAGGAGCTTCTCCATCTTCGGCCCGACGCCCTTGATGAGCTTGAGGTCGTCGACGTAGTTCATCTTTCGACCACGGGCGGCAGCGGCGAGTTGACGTTCGAACTCATCCGCGTAGCGAGCCTCGACCGTGACGAGGTCGTAGATCTCCTCGTCGTGGGTCTCGAAGTGGAGCTGCGCGGCCTGCGGCACCCAGTTCTCACGACGGATCCGACCGGTGCTCGTCCCGATCCGGGGTTCGAGGTCGTCGACCGCGGCGTCGTCGAGCATGGCCAGCTGGTAGTGGTTCGTCACGCCCTGGCTGGCGAGCGCTTCCGACATCTTCTTGCCGACACCCTTGATCGGCTTGAGATCGTCCACGTAGTCGACGTCGCGGGTTGCACGAATCTCGGCCATTCGAGCGTCGAAGAAGTCGGCATGACCCGCTGCAGCCAGTGCCTGACGTGCGCCTGACGGGGCGATGGTGACCTGGTTGGTGACATCCTCACCGTGGTGTTCGCGATGAAGCCGGGCCGCCTGCGGCACCCACTCGTCGCGGACGATTCGGCCCGGGAAGGCGTCGAGCCGTTCCTCGAGTGCCCCGACCGCATCGGCGTCGAGGAGTGCGACCTCATAGAAGGTCTCGAGGCCGTTGTGGTGCAACAGCTCCTCCATCTTCGGACCGACCCCGTTGATCAACTGGAGGTCGTCGACGTAGCCGAGGTCGCGATCGGCCTTGAGCAGTGCCAGACGTCGGGCGAACGCGTCGCCGTCCTGATCATCGGCGAGGGGCTGGATCGTGATCCGGCTCTCGGCTGCAATCTGCGCTGCGGTCTCGGCAGCAGAGAGCGATGAGCGGAGGTCGATGATCTGCGAATCTCGCTCGATCACGAGACCTTCGAGTTCGGCCAGTCGCCGGGCGTCGGCGGTGTTCTGCGCCGAGGCCTGCGCCGCCGTACTGCGGAGCTGATCGAGCTCGCTCTCGATGTCGCCGATGCCTTGTACGACACCTTCGAGTTCACCGATCCGAGCGTTTGCGTTGGCCAGTTGGCCGTCGAGATCCTGGACCCGAAGACCCCGACTCGACAGCTCCGTCTCGAGTGCGCGCACTCGCTCGTTCCGGCTGGCCAGCTCTCCTTCGAGCTCACCAGCTCGGTCGGCTGTCGTTTGGAGCTGACCTCGAAGCGGCATGAGCTCACCAATCTGGCCATCCCGCTTCGCCAGCTCACCCTCGAGCTCGGCGATCCGGGAATCGCGTCCACCGAGGAAGCCCTCGAGTTCGTCAACCCGACCGCTCCGGCCGCTCAACTCACCCTCGAGCTCGGCGATTCGACCATCACGACCACCGAGGAAGCCCTCGAGCTCGGTAATCCGGCCGCCTCGGCGGTTCAGTTCACCTTCGAGCTCAGCAATCCGGCCGCCTCGACCGCTCAGCTCAGACTCCAACTCAGCAATCCGACCATCACGACCGCCGAGGAAGCCCTCGAGCTCGGTAATCCGGGCGCTTCGTCCGCTCAGCTCACCTTCGAGTTCACCGATCCGTCCGTCTCGTCCGGCGAGAACGCCTTCCAGGTCAGCAATCCGGCCATCACGGCCACCAAGGTCAGCCTCGAGCTCTGCGATCCGACCGTCTCGTCCAGCGAGCTCACCACGAAGCGGCATCAGCTCACCGATCTGACCATCCCGCTCGCCCAGCTCAACCTCCAGCTCATTGATCCGTGATCGAGAACCGAACAACTCGGTCTCCAACTCGCCGATCCTGCCGTCACGACCCACGAGCTCGGCCCGAAGGGGTGCGAGTCCGGCGATCTCCTCGTCTCGGTTCGCCAGCTCGCCCTCGAGTTCACCGATGCGAGTATCACGACCGGCGAGAACGCCTTCCAACTCGGCGATGCGGCCACTTCGGCCACCAAGGTCAGCCTCGAGCTCTGCGATCCGACCGTCTCTTCCGGCGAGCTCACCACGAAGCGGCATCAACTCACCGATCTGACCATCCCGCTCGCCCAGCTCGGTCTCCAGCTCACCAATCCGCGAACGAGAACCGAACAACTCGGTCTCCAGTTCAATGATCCTGCCGTCACGACCCGCGAGCTCACCCTCGAGCTCACCGACTCGGCCACCCCGGCTGTTCAGCTCACCCTCGAGCTCCGCAATCCGGCCATCGCGACCGGCCAACTCACCCTCGAGCTCGGCAACT
>CALLIQ010000091.1 GCA_938008925.1 uncultured Acidimicrobiales bacterium | reverse complement strand
GTCGTGGTCGAGCCGACGGGCGGACCACGCCCAACCGATGTCGAGTCCCTCGACCTCCGCTCCGAACCCGAGGCGATCGACGACACCGAAATCCCCGAGCTGACGTTCGGTCGTCGCTGAATCGACGCCGGTCGCATCGGCTGGGTTCAGGTCCGCACCCGCTCGCAGGAGCCACATCGCCGTCTGGCACAGCGATGCGTCGATCCGCACCCCTGATTCGTCGGCGAGGCAACGAATGATGCGTGCGGCCAAGAGGAGCCCGGTCGTGTAGTCGGTCGCTGCGGCAGGCACGAGTGTCGGGGAGCCGTCCTGCGCACCTTCGACGAGGGCGATACCGCTCGTCGACTGGGCCAACTGTTCCCATCCTGCCCGATCGCTCATCGGCCCTTCGGCGCCGAAGCACGAGATGGATCCGTAGATCCCGTCCCAATCGCGGTCTCGCAACGACGCTTCGTCCAGACCGTGGCGGGTGATCACGCCAGGCCGATAGCCCTGCACGACGACGTCGGCTTCCTCGGCGAGCTGTCGAAGTCGTTCGGCTTGGCGTGGGTCGGTTAGGTCGCACAGCGCTCGACGCTTGCCATGACCCGTGTCGATGACGAACGCCGGAACGTTCGGAACGTGGGGCCCCGTCACCTGGAGCACGTCGGCACCGAACGCGGCGAGCGTGCGGCCACAGGTCGGACCGGCCAGCACGCGAGTGAGGTCGAGCACCCGAAGCCCGGCGAGCGGTCTGACCGGGTCGGACGGCCGCCACCGGTCGCGTCCGGTCACGCCGTCGCTCGACCGTTCCGTCACGGTGACGGTGTCGAGTTCGGCGACGGCCGCACCCTGCGGATGAGCCAACCACTCCTCCGGTGTGCGAACCACGACGCCGCACAGCCCGTGCTCGCCGATCGCGTCTTCGAGCGCCTGGGACGACCACGTGGCCATCGCCTCGCCGACCTCGGCACGACTCGCATCGTCGGCGACACCGAGCAGATCGGCCAGCCCGGCGGCCAAGCCGGGGAACCCGCCGTGAATGAACACCCACCGATCATCACCGCACCGGTAGGGACGGACGAAAGGGTTCGATTGATTGGTGCGAGGAATGACCTCGCCGTCGATGCGCTGGAGACCGAAGCTGATGATGGCGCAGGCACCGGTGAGCGCCGACGTCCGCACCGGCCCTGGCGACCCGCCGGCTCTGCGGCTCAGCGCCGCCGCGCCATCGGCCGCGTCGGCGAGTGCGACAGCTGCGGCCTCACCGAGGTGAAACCGCGACGGCAAGACCGGGTCGGCACCGTCGATGATCGTGTCGACCGAAAGGGCCAGGCCAGCGAGACCGGCGAGGGACTCGATCTCTCGAGGAGTCATCTCACCGAACGTACTCGCGTCAGGGATTGGTCGTGACCGTCACCGTCGACGACAGATCGCCTCGGGTGCCGTCGGCAGCCACCGCACGAACCTGGTAGTCGTAGGTCGTTCCCGGGCTCAAGCCGAGGTCGGTGTACCAACGGCCGTCGTCGGTGGCGACGACGCTGCCGTCACGCACGATCTCGTAGAAGTCGGCGCCTTGCACGGACTGCCAGTTGAGAACGGTCCGACCGCGATCGACGAAGGTCGAGCGGAGTCCATCGGGGGCTGGCAACATCCCGCCGGGCGGCGTGCCCGTCGTCGAGGCCGACAGCGCTCCGGTGAAGTCGCCAGGCGTGCCATCGGCGGCCATGGCTCGAACGGTGTAGGAGTACGTCGTGCCTTCGGTCAGGCCGAGATCGGTGTACCAACCATTGTCGTCGGTCCCGACCTGCACACCATCACGGAAGACCTGGTACTCGGCGGCACCGTCGACCTCCTGCCAGTTGAGCACGATGCGTCCACGGTCCTGGAAGGTCGTCCGCAGGCCGGTCGGAGCCGGCAGAGCCCCGCCCGGAGGCGTGCCCGTGGTCGACGCCGTCAGCGTCGTCGAGAAGTCGCCCACCTCGCCGCCGGCGGTGACGCCTCGGACTTGGTAGGTGTACTCGGTGCCTTCGTCGAGCCCGAGGTCGGTGTACCAACCGTTGTCGTCGGTCCCGACCTGCACACCATCACGGAAGACCTGGTACTCGGCGGCACCGCTGATCTGCTGCCAGTTCAACACGATGCGGGACTTGTCCTGGAAGGTCGTTCGGAAACCGGTCGGGGCCGGCAGGGCACCGCCGTCGGACTCGCAGAAGCGAGCGAACCCGCCGGCCCACTCGGCCGTCCCGGTTGCGTCGGATCCAGCGACGGTGAGGTCACCGCCGACCCAGAGGCAGCCACGGTCGTCGCCGTGGATCGCCCACACGCCGGAGCGGAGGGCGCTGGCGTTGAGCTGGAACTCGGGGATGTAGTCACCCGTGATCCCGTCGTAAGCGGCGACGTACTTGATCGGGTTCTCGTCGACGTTCGGGGGAATCGGATTCTGCCGGTTGACCCAGTAGTCGTAGTCGGTGAAGTGGCTGTTGTAGCAGTGGCAGCTGCCGTAGATCCGGTCACCGACGACCTCGAGATCC
>CALLIQ010000090.1 GCA_938008925.1 uncultured Acidimicrobiales bacterium | reverse complement strand
GGTTCTTGCCGGTCGCGTCGGGCTTGATGATGGACAGGGTCTGTTGCTTGGCCATGGTGTCCTCTCTGGAGTTGGAGCTGCGCCTAACCGTCCTCGCCGAGCGCCGCGATCCAGTCCCTGCGACGAACGCGTCCACGCCGGGAGAGCGCAAGGAGGACGAAGACTTCGTCTTGGATCGCGATCGCGGGCCCCTGAGGCGAGACCACCCCGTTGAACAGCAGGGCGAGCTTGAGCTGACGACCCCGGGCGTCGGTGGCGACCCCGACGACGTTGCGCACGCCGCTCATCGATCCCGTCTTGCCCTGGATCCGCCCCTCGGCCGGGGTGTCGACGCAGCGCCGCTCCGTCGTCGGTGAGAAGGCCGTCGGCCCGAACCAGACCTCGTGCCTCGAGTCGGCCGTGGGCGGCGTTCCACTCCTCGAGCGTCCAGCCTCGAATGCGCTGGATGATGGCTTGGTCGGCCACACCCTTACCGGCCAACAGAACGTGGCACTCGATCCCATCGATGTCCTCGAAGGCCAAGGCGACGTTGTGACCGTCGCCTCGATACTCCCGCCAGAGGGTGGCCGCGTGCCAGAGGCGCATCAGTGGAGCGTCGGGGATCGGGAGAGTGTCGTGTGCGCCATACAACGGACGGGCGGCGCCGGAGAGCCCACGGACCGCCTCGAGCACGACGTCGGCGAGAGCGCCGGCCTCATCGAGCAGCTCGGTCGCCTCGATGCCGCGCTCGAGTGCCGACGCGACGGCATCGTCGCGAAGCTGCATCGCCGACGCCGGTGTGACGTGCTCCCAAACCGACGGAACCGCGGCCTCGACCACCGCCGGCGCGAAATTGAAGAACGCCGCCGTGATCGCCGGGGGCTCCAGGCGGCCCATCGGGGCCGAGCGATACGCGATGTAGCTGTGCCAGAAGTTGGCGATGCCGTGTTCTTTGAACACCGCCATCTCTTCGGCGTAGTACGTGACGTTGTGGATGATGCCGAGCAGGTGGGCGATCGATCGAGCCGGCGTTCGAGCCATGGGTCTAACCCAACACGCTGTTCGTCGTGTTGCTCTTGTCGCGGAGCCGCGAGAAGGCCGAGAGGTCAATCGCCTTGCCAGTGGCGTCGCCCACGACCGACACGGGGTCGACGTCATGATCCTGGCCCGCCGCCGCTGCCTCGACGAGGGCACGGATGAACGTGCCGACCATGGTCGCGTTCTTGAACTGGTTGCCACTCGTCCCGCACGCCATGAAGAACCCTTCGAGGCTCGTCTTGTCGTACAGCGGCGCCCAGTCTTCAGAGGTGTCGTAGAGGTCGGCGAGCCCGACGGGCGCGAGCGGGATTCGGAGCTCGGGCATCCGACGAGCGGTCCGCAGCACCTGCGCCTCGAACAGTTCGGGCGTCGGATTCGGGTTGAAGTCGCGATGATCGTCAGCCCATTGCAACTCGTCGCACTCGGGTTCGCTGCTGCCGATGAGGACGGTCCCGCCCAAGCCAGGACGGAAGTAGACGCCGACGCCAGGGTCGCTCACCAACGAGCCGCTGTCGGTCGTCCACGTCGCCGGCGCTTCCACGACATGGACCTCCTGGCGCATCGGCCGGCTCGTCACGTTCATCTCGTCGAGCACGCCCGCCATCTCGTTGAGCGAGCGCGATGCTGGCCCACCGACGTTGACCACGACTGGTGCGTCGATCTCGCGGCCGCCGTCGATCGTGATGCCGAGGACCGCTGTGTCGGTGCGACGGATCGCGGTGACCTCGGTGTTCAACAGCAACTCGGTGCCATGCGCCCGGGCGGCGAACATGAAGTTCTGGGCGGCGCGCATCGGGTCGTCGATGAACCCACCCTCGTCGGTGTAGTAGCCGGCGATCTCGGTCTCGGGATCGTCGGCGAATCTCGGGTCATCGACCGGTCGGGGCGGATAGAAATCGCCGCGGTCGAGGTCGGGCATCTTCTCGGCGATCGCCGCCGCGTCGAGATCTTCGAACGGGATTCCGATGTCGCGGAAGATCGCCGTGACCGTCGGCCGGTTGTCGCCGGGCGTGTCGAGTGCGAGGCACCCGGTCGGCACGAACGATGCCATTCCATCGGGGTCGGTCATCCCGAGGTAGGCGCCGAACCGCTTCCATCGATCGGCGGCTTCCCAGGCGGTCAGCACCGAGTCGAAGGTGGAGTAGTTGAACCGGATGATCGCCGACGACGAACTCGTCGAACCACCGCCGACGGCGGGTCCGGCGTCGATGCACAGCACCGAGCGACCGCTCTTGGCGAGCTCGAACGACACCGAAGCGCCCATCACTCCGGCCCCGATCACGATGGCGTCGTAGCTGGCCTCCGTCACGATCTCCCCTTGCCCTCGGAGCACTCCGAGTTCGATGCTTCTCGCCCAGGTCGGCAGACCTCGTGGGGAGTGTCTAGAAGATCGGAGACCGTTTCGCCATCGACGCCGGGGGAGGTCTCACATCGTGGACGTCGAGACCGGCCGACCTTGCACCCGACCGACCGACATTGCTCCCAACCGACATTGCTCCCGACCGACATTGCTCCCGACGTGGGCCGTCCGGCTCATTCCCGCGACCAAGCGCAACGCCGATCGTCAACTCATCGGTATCCGGCGCACTGCAGCGCCGGTTGGCGGCCGACATCCTGGGCCCGCGGGCGAAGCGGGTCCAGGTGTCGATCGCATCTCAGCCGACGAGACAGCCGCTGATACCGAACTCGGCTCCGAACAAGAACGAGTCGAGCCGCTCCTGGGCGGAACCGTGTGAGCCACCGTCGACGAAGGGGACGCCGTCGAGCGACTCGAACGTGGTCAACAGCTCGTCGACATCGCCCTCTTCGAAGAAGATCGTGCCATTGACGTCGACCTGGAGGGCATTCGCGCCGACGCCGAGGAGCGTGGCACCGGCCAGGCAATCGGCCTGGAGCTCCGTAGCCGCACTGACCTGGTTCGCCGGCAGACGAGCCTGAATGGCGTGGGCCCACTCGTGGGCCACCACGAAGTAGACGAATGCATCGCCATTCACTCGAAGCGCCTCGGAGAAGAGGTTGACGTCATAGGCCACGAAGTGACCATCGGGGCAATAGACCGCGTTGAACGCCGGCAGCGTCTGACCGAAACAGCGTGGTCCGTTTCCTGCCCTGGTGCCGTCGTACATGCCGTAGGAGAACGGTGCGTCGTACGGCTGGTCGGAGATCTTCGGCCACTCGCGAGCCCAGAACACATCCGACGCGAACTCCGCGCTGAGCATCTCATCGACGAGCTCGCCCATCGTTGGTTGGCGTCGGTCCTCGGTGCGCCATCCGTTGCGCACGTCCCACGTCGTCATCGTCGACGGGTACGCCACGACGTAGATCGAAACCTGGGGATCTGCGATGACCTCGACGCCCTGTGCGCTGAAGAACGATGCGTCGTACTGCGCGACCGAGATGTGATCGAAGGGCACGAACGTCGACTCTGCATAGAAGATCTCGTTGCCGACGACGTCGTAGACGTCCACGAAGCCACCCTGACTCGAGACCGCAGGGTCGTGAATGGCGAGCACGTCGACGGCGTCATCGGTCGGCAACAACTCGAGCGCGACCGCCTCGGGGCCACAGGTGAACCCCGTTCCTTCGGGGTACCAGCTGAAGTAGCCGGCGAGTGGAACGGCCGTGCCGGTGCGGGCG
>CALLIQ010000089.1 GCA_938008925.1 uncultured Acidimicrobiales bacterium | reverse complement strand
TGGCAGCCGCCCATCCCGTGATCACGGCCATCGTGGTGGTCATCACCGGCCATCACTTCGTCGTCGACGTGGCCATCGGGGCTGCGCTCGCCATCGGCTTCGTCGCATTCGTTCCCGGCCGCCTACCGTCCCGTAGGCCGGTTGGGCTCGACTCGACGTCGGGCTGATCACCAACGCGATCGGCGCCATCCCCGCACCCGCGAGCCGAGGAGAACACGATGCCCGACGCCACCACCGACCCCATCACCCGAGAAGCGCTCGCCGACCTCCTGCTGGAGACCGGCAAGCATCACCATCAAGCGTTCGCCGAGTCCGATGGCGCGGATCCCGAGTGGGCCCTGTGGTACGCCGGCTACCAGCAGACACGGCTGTGGGATCGGGCCGGCACGCTGCCGACGCGGAGCTTGCTCGTGCACCTGCTGATTCGTGGTGAAGCCGAACACGCTGCGGCGGCCTCCGATGAACCTTGGCCCGCCTTCTACGCCGGTGTGATCCTCGACGCACTTTCATCGAGCTGACGTCGGCACGTTCGCAGCGGCACGTTCGCGGCGGCCTCGTCAGCGCTCTGGTCTACCGCCCTCGGGCGGACGGGCACCGTCGAGCAGCGCGAGCACGGCGTCATGCCCCTTGCGCTCCGCGAGCTCGCGAGGGGTTTGCCTCGATCGGCCGACCGGGCGATCGAGATCGAGGCCGAGCGTCAGCAGGTAGTGCATCCGGTTCGGAAGCCCTCGATGGGCGGCGATCTCGAGCTCGTCGTAGAGCAGCTCGATCGGAGCGGTGAGCTGCGAGCCGAAGCGCTCGTACCACGGCCCATCGACGTCGGTCCCGAGGCCGAACTCCATCAGGAGGCGGAGGTGCGTCGGATCATCGTGGGCGCTGCCGGCCAGGCCGTTGTTGTAGAGCGTTTGACCGTCGTTCGGATCGGCTCCGGCCTCGAGCAGAAGACGGGCCAAGGCGACGGCGTCGTGGTGGGGAGGCTGGTCGATCTCGCCTCGACCGAAGGCGCCCGTCAGCGCAGTGAACGGTGGGACCAGACCCCGCCACAAGAACCCGGCGTTCGGGTCGGCGCCGGCTGCGAGCAGCACCCGAGCGACCTCGAGCGTCGACCGTGTCGGGGCGACGGGCTCGATCCGCGAGTAGCAGGCATACAGGAGCGGCGGCCACCGGTTCGGGCCGCACTCGCCGTCGATCAGTTCGGGTTTGCCCTCGATCGTTTCGGCGAGCGTCCGGTGATCGCCGACCACCGCCATGGCCGCGATCGATCCGGTTGCCAGGTTCGGGTCGCCGGCGAGCGTTTCGTGCGCCCGCGCAGCTCGTTCGATCGGATCGTGATGGGCATAGGAGACGCACGCCAGCGCAACGAATCGATCACCGGGATCATCGAGCTCACCGTCGGCGATGTCGGGGCGTCTGAACTCCTCGACCCCGCTCACATGGGTCTTCAGCGTCGACCAGCTCGAGAACCCGTAGAACCGGGCGATGACGAGCTGCGCGTCCGATCGCTTGAATCGTTGGGTCGCTTCGGCCGCCGTCAGCCGAGGGTGGAACTCATCCACCATTGCCAGCGCACCGTCGTCGGAGCTGCCGACGAGCTCGTGCACGAGCTTCGCTTGGTTCTTGAGATGCTCGAGCGACGCATCTTCGGGCAGAGGGATGGATGGCACGATGGCCCCTTTCGACGTGCCCGGCGTCCGTCCAGACGGGCCCGAAAGAGGTTCTCACCGGACACGACACTCACCCATCGGGTGGGCTTTGCCCTTTCCACGGACCGGCGGCGTCCCGTAACGCTCTCCGGCACCCTAGGTCAATCGAGCGTCGTGAGCTGCGCCGGCAGTCGGGCGAGGGCTCGCTCGAAGCACGCCGTCTCACCCGTGGTCGCCGAAATGACCAGCGCTCCTTCGATCTGAGCGACCGCATCGAGCGACACCGCCTTCGCCTTCGCCCGGGTCATTCCGGCGTCGCGGGCGATGCGGGCGAAGCCCTTCGCCCAACCGGTGACGCAGTCGCCACCGCGGGCACGGCCCTCGTCGTCGGAGAGCGACAGTGCGATGATCAGACACGAGCCATGCCCGTCGGCGTAGTACTCTGCGAGCCCCGCCGCGACTCGCCCCGCCCGCTCGGCCGGGTCGCCCTGCTCCATGGCCGCAGCCATGATCGCTTGGTAGCGCTCCTCGGCCCGAGCGATCACCGCCTCGACGATCTCGTCCTTCCCGCCGGGGAATCGGTGGTAGAGGCTCGCCCGCTTGAGGCTGGAGGCCTCGGAGAGGCGGTTCAGGTTCGCCCCTTCGTAGCCATACCGACAGAACACGTCGGCGAGGGCATCGATCAGGGGAACGTCGTCGATCGTCGTCGGCCTCATGGCGACAAGTTACCGGCCGTTCGGTCGCCCACCGAGGCGGCTAGGCCCGGTTCCGGTCGTGATACACCTTCGACAGGATCTTCCAGTCATCCGCCGTCTTGAGCAGCGTGAACTGGTCGGTGTAGTCCGCTCCGGCCCAGTCGGACAGCACCACTCGAGCGGTGGCCGTCGTCCCGTTCACGTCGATCGGCCCGAGCTCGCCGGTCAGCTTCGGCGCGGGCTGCCCCTCGACGGCATCGAAAAGGATCTGGATGGGGCCGCCCTCGGCGGCGCCGTCGCCGTTCACCGCGTAGATCGTCGCGTCGTCGTGGAACGATGTGGACATGAGTGCGGAATCCCCCGCGACGCCGGCCTCGATGTACCGCTCGATCACCACGGCGATCCGTGCTTGCTCATTCAGTACTTGCCCACTCAGTGCTAGCTCACTCAGTGCTGGCTGGCTTGCTGCTTGCTCGCTCATGACAGTCTCCTTGGTCGGTTATGAGATTGATATTACCGAACGTTCGGTCAACACGACTCTCGTGTGACCGCCGACCATCCCACGGGGCTGGGACTCACCAGCGCACGGGGAGCTCTTCGAGGCCGAGCACGAAGTTGCCGGCTCGCTCTGGCCGGGGGCCGCTCGCATCGACGAGCTGGACGTCGGGCAGTCGGTCGAGCACTTCCTCGAACAGGACTCGAAGCTCGAGTCGGGCGAGCTGCGCCCCGAGACAGAAGTGGCGGCCGTTGGCACCGAAGGCCACGTGGCGATTGTCGGCGCGCCGAATGTCGAACACGTCCGGATCATCGAAGACGTCCGGGTCTCGGTTCGCAGCCAGGTACAGCAGCAGGAGACGGTCGCCCTCGAGAATCGGCTGTCCGCCCAACTCGAGATCTCGAGTGGCCGTCCGATTCATGTTGCGGACGGGCGAGACCCAGCGGAGCATCTCCTCGATCGCGCCCGGAAGCAGCGAGCGATCCGCCCGCAGGGCCTCCCACTGCTCGGGGTGCAACAACAGCGCTTCGAGCCCGCCCGACATCACATGTCGCGTGGTCTCGTCACCACCCACGAGAATCAGCATGGTCTCGTAGATCAGATCTTCGGTCGACAGCGGCTCGCC
>CALLIQ010000088.1 GCA_938008925.1 uncultured Acidimicrobiales bacterium | reverse complement strand
GTGATCAGCAGCTCGACGGCTCCCGACCCGAGGTGCGAGACGACCGCCATCGCCTCGACCGACGTGGTGGCGATCGTGATGGCGTCCTCGCCGACGAACACGACCCGGCCCGTGCCGAGCGGTGTCGCGGTCGCTCCGAATGGACCGTCGGCGGCGACGATGCCGACGATGTCGACCACGACACCGAGGCGGACGGGCGGGGGAGCGAACGGCATCGGGATGGTGACGGCTCGTTCGTCGATCGCCAGCATCGTCTCACGAACACTGCCACTGCCACGACCGTCGCTACCGCCATCGGGGCGACCCACGACGCGGGCCTCGACGACGACCTCGCCGGGCTCGATGGTCGCTGACGCAATCGCGTCGGATGGCCGCTCGGTCAGCGAGTGATCGGGAAGATGCCCGGCCGGTCGGGCTGCGAGCTCGGTGTTGGCAACGGTGAGCGGCTCACCGGGCTCGATCCGTCCGGTCGCGACCAGAACGGTTCGAGTGGTGCCCAGCGCCTCGACCGTAGCGCTCGCTCGTGCCAGCGCCGACGCAACGACGACCCCGACGACGAGCGCCCCGAGCACGGCGACGAGACGTCGGCGATCGATGGTCATCGCCCAGCGCGTCGCCCGGGCGACTGCGAGCGAGCCAGCGGCCTCGGTGACCAGCGCCTGCCGATCGGGCAAGCCAGGTCGCGCATTCGCTCGAGGTTTGGTTCGCGAGCCGGACCGGCGCATCGACATGACGATTCCTTCCACACCTGTTGTTGGGGGAAGGAGGTGTCAGCTCGTGTTGCCGAGCCGACGGGAGATGGTCAGTCCGAAGACGACGACGAGGATGACGACGAGCTCGATGAGCTCGACGAGTCAGACGACGACGAACTCGACGAGTCTGACGAGGAGCTCGAGGAACTCGATGACTCCGACGACGAGCTCGAGGAACTCGATGACTTCTTCGAGCCGGAGTCGTTCTTGTAGAAGCCCGAGCCCTTGAAGGAGATGCCGACGGCGCTGAATACCTTCTTCAGCTTGTGCTCGTGGTCATCGCCTTTGAGCTTCGTCAGCGCTCGGGCCTTCATCGACTGTTCGATTTCGAATCGCTCGTCGCAAATCGTGCACTTGTACTCATAGATCGGCATAGCGGTGACGAGGCTACCGGAGGGGCTGAGAATCTGATCAAGCCGAACCGTTCTGGCACCGACTATCAAGGTGTTCCCCCTTCATCTGGCTCCCCAGAGGTCCTGTCATGCCTGCTCCCGTTCGCAAAGCCGTCATTCCCGCCGCCGGTCTCGGCACTCGGTTCCTGCCGTTCTCCAAGGCCGTCCCGAAAGAGATGTTGCCGGTCGTGGACCGCCCCGTCATTCAGTACGTGATCGAAGAGGCCGTCGACGCAGGGATCGAAGACATCCTCGTCATCACGTCTCGCCACAAGAAGGTCATGGAGGACCACTTCGATCGCCACCCCGAGCTCGAGTCTGCGCTCGAAGCCAAGGGCAAGAACGCCGAAGCAGCGACGGTTCGCGACCTCTCCTCGATGGCCGACATTCACTTCGTCCGTCAGGGCGAAGCGCTCGGCCTCGGCCACGCCATCGGCATGGCGGCCAATCACGTCGGCGACGAGCCGTTCGTCGTGCTGTTGGGCGACGACATCATGCGCGGTCCCGTGTTGAAGGGCATGGTCGATCTCTACGCAAAGCACGAGTCGTCGGTCGTCGCACTGATGGAAGTGCCGCAGGAAGACATCAGCTCGTACGGGTGCGCTGCCGCCGATGCCATCGAGGGCGCCGACAACGCCGTCAAGGTGACCGAGCTGGTCGAGAAGCCGGCCGTCGAGGACGCGCCGTCGAATCTGGCCGTGATGGGCCGCTATCTCTTCACGCCGACCATCTTCGAGGAGATCGCCAAGACGCAGCCTGGAGTCGGCGGCGAGATCCAGATCACGGATGCGATGGCAGCGCTCATGGGGCGCGAAGACATGCTCGGCTTCACCTTCACCGAAGGCCGGTACGACACGGGCAAGAAGATCGACTACCTGCGGGCCATGGTCGATCTGTCGCTCCAGCGAGACGACCTCGGTCCTGAGTTCCGCGAGATCCTCGCCGAGACCGTTCGCCGCGAAGGCATCGTCTGAGGCTCTAACGGGTCGGGCCGTCAGCGATAGCGTGCCCGCATGACTCCACTGGACGAAGCGCAGGCCCGCGTCGCCCGCGACATCGCACCGCTCCCCGTCGTCGAGGTCGCGCTCCGCGACGCGCTCGGGCTCGTGCTCGCCGAAGACATCGCAGCGACGGAAGCGATTCCGCCGTTCGCCAACACCGCCATGGACGGGTTTGCCGTCCAGGCCGCGGACACGTCGGGTCTCGGCGACGGTGCGGTCCGCTCGCTCCCCGTCGTCGCGACGGTCGCCGCTGGCGCCGTGGCCCCGCGTCCGCTCGAGGCGGGCGAGGCGATGCGCATCATGACCGGCGCCCCGATCCCCGACGGGGCGGACGCCGTGATCATGGTCGAGTTGACCGCACCGGATGGTGACGACGCCGTCGAGCTGCGAGCCGAGGTCCCGGTCGGGAACCACATTCGACCGGCGGGCGACGATCTCGAATCGGGAACTGTCATCTTCGGCCCCGGCGAAGTGCTGTCGCCGGCACACATCGGTGTGATCGCGTCGGTCGGCAAGGAGACCGTGCTCGTCCATCGCCGCCCTCGGGTCGGCGTGTTCTCGACGGGCGACGAACTGACCGTCGGTCCGGCCGCCCTGCAACCCGGCCAGATTCGCGATTCGAACCGGCCATCGCTCATCGCCCTCGTCGAGGAAGCTGGCTGCGAGGTCGTCGATCTCGGACTCCTGCGCGATGACGAGGCCGAGATCGAGGCGGCGCTGCGGAGCGCGGTCGGCGACGATGCCCCGAACCCGGTCGATGCGCTGCTGACCTCCGGTGGGGTGAGCATGGGCGACTTCGACTTCGTCAAGCGCGTGCTCGGACGTCTCGGTGACATGAACTGGATGCAGGTCGCCATCAAGCCCGCCAAACCGCTGGCGTTCGGCATGTTGATGGGG
>CALLIQ010000087.1 GCA_938008925.1 uncultured Acidimicrobiales bacterium | reverse complement strand
GCCGGCATCGTCGACGATCTCAAGGCCGCCGGCACCCGAGCATTCGGCCCGTCGCAAGCGGCCGCTGCGCTCGAAGGGTCGAAGTGGTTCACCCGCGAGTTCGCAGCCCGCCACGGCATTCCGGGCCCTCGCTGCGCGAGTTTCAGCGACGTCGAGACCGCCATCAGCTGGCTCGACGCACTCGACGCTCCGGTGGTGGTGAAGGCCGACGGCCTCGCTGCCGGCAAGGGCGTGGCCATCCCCGACGATCGGGTCGAGACCGAACGAGCCATCTTCGAGATGCTGGCCGACGACGGTGCGTCCATCGTGCTCGAGGAGCGCATGCACGGCGAGGAGCTGTCGCTCATCGGTTTCTGCGACGGGACGACCGCCCGCGCCCTTCCACCGGCGCAAGACCACAAGCGGGTGGGTGAAGGCGACACCGGCCCGAACACCGGCGGCATGGGGGCATTCGCTCCGGTGCCGGGGTACGACGCCGACGTCATCGCCGACCTGGAACGTCGGTTCCTGCAAGCGACGGTCGACGCCATGGCCTCGGACGGCACCCCGTATGTCGGGATGCTCTACGCAGGGTTGATGATGACCAGCGACGGGCCTCGGCTCGTCGAATACAACTGCCGTTTCGGCGACCCCGAAGCGCAGGTTCTGCTTCCGCTGCTCGAGACCGACGTCGTCGAGGTGATCGAGGCATGCCTCGATGGCTCGTTGGCCGACATCACCTTTGAGATCAGCGAGCGAACGGCTGCCACCGTCGTGGTGTGCGCCGACGGCTATCCGGGCACGCCGACCACCGGCGTCGCGATCCCCGACGTCGACCTGTCGGTCGGCGGTGGTGCGCACCTGGTGCACGCCGGAACGCGCCAGACCGACGACGGCGTCGTGTCGAGCGGCGGGCGCGTGATCAACGTGGTCTCCACCGGCACCGATCTCTCCGATGCGCTCACCAACGCCTACGGCGTCGTCGAGCAGATCACGGCGAGCGACGGCCTCTTCGCCCGGTCCGACATCGGCTGGCGCCACTGCCCTGAACGCGCCATCGGCGATGCCTACGCCCGCGCGGGGGTGAGCTTCTCGGCTGGTGACGAGGCGATCGAGCAGATCGCCGACGCGGTCAAGTCGACGCACAACGATCGCGTGGTCGCCGGGGTTGGCAGCTTCGGCGGCGTGTTCGACATGGCCAACCTCGGCCTCGAGCAGCCGCTGCTCGTCAGCTCGACCGACACGTGTGGAACCAAGACCGTGCTCGCAGCCGAACTCGACATGTGGGACGGCATCGGCGCCGACATCGTCAACCACGGCGTCAACGACGTGCTGGTCCAGGGCGCGAAGCCGCTCTTCATGCTCGACACGATCTCGGCCGGCTCGCTCGACCCCGACATCGTCGGCCGTGTCGTTCGGTCGATGTCCGCTGCCTGTGTCGAGAACAGCTGCGTGCTGCTCGGCGGCGAGACGGCCGAAGTGCCCGACCTGATCCTGCCGGGTGGCGTCGATGTGGCCGGCACCATGGTCGGCGTCGTCGACCGGGCCAACCTCTTGCCGAGCGCCGACATCGCCGCTGGCGACGTCCTGCTCGGTCTGGCATCGAGCGGGCTCCACACCAACGGCTACTCGCTGGCCCGCAAGCTCGGATCGTCCTACGGCTACGAGCGGATGGTCCCGGGCACCGACGTGCCGGTCGGCGTCGCCCTGCTCGCCCCGCACCGTTCCTACCTCGCCCCGCTGGCTGCGACCCTCGGTCTCACCGGTGAACGAGTGCTGGTCAAGGCGCTGGCCCACCTCACCGGCGGTGGGTTCCCCGACAACATTCCGCGGTGCCTGCCCGAGGGCCTCGGCGCCGAGGTCGACACCTCCACGTGGGAGACGCCACCGCTGTTCCAGTGGCTGGCGGCAGAGGGCGGCATCGGCCTCGAGGAATCGCACCGGATCTTCAACATGGGCATCGGGATGGTGGCCGTGGTCGCTCCCGACGACGTCGAGTCGTTCTCGGCTGCGGTTCCCGAACTGGTCGTCGAACTCGGCCGTGTCGTCGACGGCGAGGGCGTCGCCCTGCGATGACCGAGTCCCGTCCCTCCCTCGCCGACTCGGCCGTACCGCAGCGCCTCGTCGTGCTCATCTCGGGTGGCGGGACGAATCTGCAGGCGATCCTCGATGCCTGCTCCCGGTCGACGGACGACCCCGATCATCTGGCCGCGAAGGTCGTCGCCGTCGTCTCGAACCGTGCCGACGCAGGTGGTCTCGCTCGCGCCGGGCGGGCCGGCGTTCCCGCTCTCGTTCTCGAACGATTGCCGGGAGAACGGCGGGCCGACTACGACCGCCGCCTCACCGAGCTCGTCGGTGAGTACCAGCCCGACCTGGTCGTGCTCGCGGGTTTCATGCGTCTCCTCACCTCGACCTTTCTCGATCGTTTCGGCGCCATCAATCTCCATCCGGCCCTTCCCGGCACGTTCCCGGGTCTCGAAGCCATCGAGCGAGCCTTCGCCGCCTGGCAAGCCGGTGAGATCGACGAGTCCGGCGTGATGGTCCATCACGTCCCCGACGAAGGTGTCGATGACGGGCCCGTCATCGCCGCCGAATCCGTGCCCTTCGTGGAGGGCGACACGCTCGCATCGTTTGCCGAGCGGCTTCACGCCGTCGAACATCGACTCCTCGTCGATGCCATCCGTTCGCTGACCCCAACCGGAGTTCCCTCATGAGCATCAACGCAGGAATGTTCGATCACTTCGAGTCCCTCACCTTCGACGACGTGCTGGTCGTTCCCGGTTGGAGCGAAGTGCTGCCATCCGACGTCGACACCACGGCCGATCTCGGCCCGCTCGCGTTGCGCGTGCCGCTGATGTCGGCCGCCATGGACACCGTCACCGAAGCCCCGCTGGCCATCTCGCTCGCCCGCGAAGGTGGTTTCGGTGTGCTCCACCGCAACTTGTCGGTCGAGGACCAGGCTGCGAACGTCGATCGGGTGAAGCGAGCGCAAGCCGGCATGATCACCGCTCCGGTGAGCCTGAGTCCCGAAGCGACGCTCGCACAGGCCGAAGAGCTCATGGGCGTCCACAAGATCAGCGGCGTCCCGATCTGCGAGTCGTCCGGCAAGCTCGTCGGCATCCTCACCAACCGAGACGTTCGGTTCTGCGGACCGGACGACATGGACTCGTTGGTCACCGAATTCATGACGCGCGATCCGCTCGTCACCGCTCCCGTCGGCACCACGCTCGACCAAGCGGTCGAGGTCCTTCACCAGCACCGGATCGAGAAGCTGCCCCTCGTTGACGACGCCGGCATCCTTCGCGGCCTCATCACGGTGAAAGACATCGTCAAGCGGGTCGAGAAGCCGCACGCGACCCTCGATGCACAGGGCCGACTCTGCGTTGGCGCTGCGGTCGGCGTCACCGACGTTGCCGAGCGGACGGAAGCGCTCGTCGCCGCCGGGGTCGATGCGCTCGTGATCGACACCGCACACGGTCATACCCGCGGCGTGTTGGAAGCGGTTCGCACCATCAAGAAGGGGTGGCCCGACGTGCCCGTCATCGGCGGCAACGTCGTGACGCGCGAAGGCGTCGATGCGCTCGCCGATGCCGGTGCCGATCTGGTCAAGGTCGGCGTCGGGGCCGGTTCGATCTGCACGACCCGAATCGTCGCCGGGGCCGGCATGCCGCAGGTGTCCGCGATCTATGAGTGCGCTCAGGCGGCGAAGGAGCATCGGGTCGAGGGCGGCGGCTCGCTTCCCATCATCGCCGACGGAGGTGTCGTCACCTCCGGCGACATCGTCAAGGCGTTCGTCGCCGGGGCCGATGCGGTCATGCTCGGCAATGCGCTCGCCGGCTGCGACGAAGCCCCGGGCGAACTCGAGCTCGTCGACGGCGCCATGTGGAAGACCTACCGAGGCATGGGCTCGGCCGGCGCGATGCGCGGTCGAGCGGCCGACCGCTACGGCACGGCACAGAATCAGGGCAAGCACGTCGCCGAGGGTGTCGAGGCTCGTGTCCGCTATGCGGGCCCGCTCCACGAATTGGTCTCGCAGTTGATGGGCGGCCTTCGGTCCGGCATGGGGTACGCCGGTGCCGGCACGCTCGACGATCTCCGCGATCGCACGCGCCTCACCCGCATCACCGGGGCCGGCTTGCGCGAGAGCCACCCCCACGACGTCGACGTGCTTCGCGACTGACCGCCGCGAGGATCGGCGCTGGGTGCAAGACTCGGGTATGCGCCGTCTTGCGATCGCCGTCTTCATCCTCGAGTGCCTCGGCTTCGGAGCCGCCGTGCTCGTGGTGCCAAACGTCTTGGTGGAGACCATCAATGGCGCTGACCCCATCGCCTACGGCTGGATCCGGTGGGCCGGTGCCGATCTCATCGCCATGGGCATCGGTGCACTCCTGATCCTTCGCAAGCCCGGAGGGCCCGGCATCGTGCGGTTGATGGCGTTGGTTTCCTCCCTCGGGGCCGCTGGCGCGTTCATCTACTCCCGCATCGCTGATGAGTGGGATGGAGCGCTGTGGTTTCTGATCGCGGTCGTGGCGGTCAATGGAGCGATCGCCGTCGCGCTGGTGATGCCGCAGGGCACCAAGAGCGACCCGGAGTCCGACGACACCATCGATCCTCTGCTCTCGACCATCTGACCATGCCGCAGCGCTGCTGCCGAGTCGTTTGGTGAGCAGTCGTTCAGTGAGCAGTCGTTCAGTGAGC
>CALLIQ010000086.1 GCA_938008925.1 uncultured Acidimicrobiales bacterium | reverse complement strand
GGAACGCCGACCACGCTTCGACGCCACCGTCGGACTCGCGACCGGTCGCGACCCAGGTCTCCTCCTCGAAGTCGATGCTGTCCAGATCGATGCTGCCGGGGTCGATGCTGCCGGGGCCGTTGGGCCCGTCGCTCGAATCGATCGTGATGGCTCTGCTCTCCGAGCCGATCGAGGTGCGAGCAGACGTGTCGGTGCGCTCGATCTCGGTCCACCACTCGACGCCTCGCTCGTCGTCGACCGACAGCGCGAAGCCGTCGTCCGCACCGAGACCGTCCGCACCGAGACCGTCGTCGGTTTCGAGCGAGCGATCGGCTCCGCATCCGACGACGAGCAGTGTCGCGACGACCGCGAGGCAGGTGAGGGGACGTCGTCGAGGTCTCGATTTCACGCCCGCCATAGAGCCGTGTCATCGACCGATCGACGTCGCCGCTTGAGCGGCGCGGGGCCTCGAGCCAGCGGGGCTAGCGTCGCGTGCCATGACCGCATCGTCGACGGCCCCGTCCTCACCAACACCGTCCTCTCCAACGAGCACCGCCGCGTGGCAACGGCTGACCGACCTGGCTGCGTGGGCACGGTCGATGGACCTGCGCCAGGTGTTCGCGGCCGATCCCGGTCGCGCCGACCGCTACACCCTGACCGCGGGCGGCCTGCGAGCCGATCTGTCGAAGAACCTCGTCGACGACGAGATCGTCGCCGCGCTCACCGACCTGGCCGACGCCATGGGCGTCTCCGAGCGATACGAGGCCATGCGTCGAGGCGACGTGATCAACCCGACGGAGGGACGTGCTGTGCTCCACACGGCCCTGCGCCGCCCGGCCGGCGACTCGTTGATGGTCGACGGTGTGGACGTCGTTGCCGACGTGCACGAGGTGCTCGATCGCATGGCCGTTGTGGCGGAGCGAATCCGTTCGGGCGAGTGGACCGGGGCGACCGGTGCCCGCATTCGTCACGTCGTGAACGTCGGCATCGGTGGATCCGACCTCGGGCCGCTGATGGCGTACCGAGCGCTCGCCCACTATCGCGAGTCGATCCAGTGCCACTTCGTCTCCAACGTCGACCCGACCCACATGGTCGAGACGCTCAAGCCGCTCGATCCGGCCGAGACCCTGTTCATCGTGGCCTCGAAGACCTTCACGACCCAGGAGACCCTCGCAAACGCCGACAGCGCGAAGGCATGGATTCTCGACGGTCTCGCCAGTGCTGATCCGGCCGAAGCGGTGGCGAAGCACTTCGTCGCATTGTCGACCAACGCCGAGGGCGTCGCTGCGTTCGGTATCGACACGGCGAACATGTTCGGCTTCTGGGATTGGGTCGGTGGTCGCTACTCCGTCGACTCCGCGATCGGCATGAGTCTGATGATCGCGATCGGGCCGGACGAGTTCACCGAGTTCCTCGCCGGGTTCGCCGACATCGACGAGCACATGGGATCGGCGCCAGCCGCAGAGAACCTGCCGCTGATGTTGGGGCTGCTCGGCATCTGGTATCGCAACTTCCTCGGCATGCCGAGCCATGCGGTCCTGCCATACAGCCAGTACCTCGAGCGCTTCCCCGCCTACCTCCAACAGCTCGACATGGAGAGCAACGGCAAGTCGGTGCACCTCGACGGATCGGCGGTCGATCACGACACCGGGCCGATCATCTGGGGGGAGCCGGGCACCAACGGCCAGCACGCGTTTTACCAATTGATCCACCAGGGGACGACCGTCATCCCCGCCGACCTCATCGGCGTGGTCAACCCGGCCCGCGACGTGGGCGGTCAGCACGACCTCCTCATCGCCAATCTCTTCGCTCAGGCCGAGGCGCTCGCGTTCGGCAAGACGGGCGCTGAGGTGGCTGCCGACGGCGCGGCGGACGATCTCGTCGCTCATCGCACCTTCGCCGGAAACCGGCCGACCAACATGATCCTGACCGACGAGCTCACGCCGCGAGTGCTCGGTCAGCTGGTCGCCCTCTATGAACACAAGGTGTTCACCCAGGGCGCGATCTGGGGCATCAACTCCTTCGACCAGTGGGGCGTCGAGCTCGGCAAGGAGTTGGCTCGCGGCATCGTGCCAGAGCTGACCTCGGACACCTCGCTCGAACACGACGCGTCGACCAACGCGCTCATCGCCCACTACCGAGCGACCCGCCGCCGCTGAGTCTCTCTGGAACTACCAGGTGAGGCCGAGCGTCGCTCGCATCGCCGCTTCGAACTCCGCGTCGCTGAGCTGTTTCCACGCATCGAGGATGAACTCGGCATCGCCTCCGATGCGGACCCGCAGCGGCGTTTCCGGATCCTCGATCGCGTCGGCGATGACGGAGCCGGCGACCTGTGGCGGTGTCCGACCCTTGCCTCCGGTCACCGTGTCACTCGTACCCGCCCACTGCTCCCAGAGCTCGGCGTAGTCGTCCGGGCCGTCGTGTCGAGGTGAGGCCTTCATGCCCGGGGCGATGTAGCCGGGTTGAACGATCACGGTCCGGATGCCGAAGTGGCCCAGTTCGTAGTGCAGTGCCTCGGAGAGTCCCTCCAACGCGAACTTCGTGGCGCAGTACGGCCCTTCGAGCGGCGAGCCGACCTGACCCTGCACGCTCGAGACGTTCACGATCACGCCATGGCCTCGTTCTCGCCATGACGGAACGACCGCCTGAATCATCGCCAACGGTGCGAGCGTGTTCGTCTCGATCATCGAACGAAGCCGGTCGAGCGGGAAGTCTTCGAGCGGTCCGGCGCCGGCGAGCGCCGCGTTGTTCACGAGCACGTCGATCGGTCCAGCCTCGTCGAGCGCTGCGGCACGCGATGTCGGATCGTTCACGTCGAGGGTGATGAAGCGAACGCCGTCGATCGGCTTGGCCGCACCGATGTCTCGTGCGGTGGCGATGACGTCGTGACCCCGCGCTGCGAGTTCGGCGGCGGCAGCGTGGCCGATGGCGCGGCCTGCTCCGGTGATGAGAATGCGCAGTGGCGAAGCGTTCATCGAAGGACTCTGCCACGATCATCGCCATGGGTGAGTTCGAGATTCGCGACGCCGAGCCGTTGATGCCGGGAACGCTGGCAACACTCGCTGCGGAGTCGGCCTCCTTCGGCATCCGCAATGTGTCGGCGCTCGTCGAGCAGTGGAGTGACGGAAGCCAGCGATTCAGCCGTCCTGGAGAAGGTCTGCTGGTCGCGCTCGCGAGCACCGATGGGGCCGGCGACGGGGCCATCGGTGACGAGGCCATTGGTGGTTGCGCCGTCGGCGTCGGCGGCCTGACCTGGTGTCC
>CALLIQ010000085.1 GCA_938008925.1 uncultured Acidimicrobiales bacterium | reverse complement strand
ATCCCTTGGGAGCGAGACCCATCGCTTCGTAGACGAGGAGCTCGGCGATCGTGAAGCAATCGTGGATCTCGGCGAAGTCGAGGTCGTTGACCGCGATGCCGGCTTGGTCGAACGCCGATGCGAAGGCTCGTGCTGGGCCTTCGAAGTCGGTCAGCTTGCGACGCGACATGGGGAGGATGTCCTGCACGTGTGCGGTCGACCGGAATCGAATGGCCTTCTCGTGATTCTTGGCGACGTCGTCGGATGCGATGACGATGGCGGCCGCGCCGTCCGAGATGAGTGAGCAGTCGGTGACTCGAAGGGGTTCCGCGACGACGGGGTTCTTGTCGGAGATGGTGTTGCAGAAGTCGAAGCCGACGTCTTTTTGCATGTGGGCCAGCGGGTTCTTCGATCCGTTCGCGTGGTTCTTCGCCGCGATGGTGGCGAGCGTCGACGAGTGATCGCCGAACTCTTCGAAGTACGCCTGGGCGAACTGAGCGAAGATCTGCGGGAACGAGCTTCCGGCTTCTTCCTTCTGGTACGACGCACCGCCGAGGGCGGTGGTGACGTCCTTCGTGCTGTTGTTCGTCATCTTCTCTGCGCCGACCACGAGGGCGATCTCGGCCTCGCCCGCTTTGATGGCGTTCATGGCGCTGTAGATGGCGGCCGACCCTGATGCGCAGGCGTTCTCCACCCGAGTCGCCGGCTTCCAACGCAGTCCCTCATCCGACTGGATCATGAGCGATGCCGGGAACCCGTCGGGGACCATCCCGCTGTTGAAGTGGCCCAACCACATGGCATCGACCTCGTCGGAGGCGATGCCGGCATCGGCGACCGCACCGCGAGCGACCTTGATGATCATCTCCTCGAGCGTGTCGTCGAGACGACCGAAGGGGATGTGGGACCAGCCGATGATGCTCGGGTTCATGGATCGCGCTTTCAGTTCGGAGTGAGGGCCAGGTGTCGATGCTCGATGGTGGGCCAAGCACCAGAGCGGCAACGATGATAGTGAGGCCGATCCGATAGGTTGCGACTGACCCGCTTTCTCGGTGGGGTCGTCTCGTTGAACCTTCGGGCCCCTCTCTCCGGCCGGACAACACCTTTGCGCCTCCCCTGAGCACAACTCCAGGAGAGACATGTCCGACATGATTGAAGGGCGCGCCGTCACGGTCGCGCGGCCGCCGGCGATCGTCTATTGCGAAGCGAACTTCACCGCGATCGACGGCAAGACGGCCAATGGCCTCGTCCGTCACAGCGAGCTCTATGAGATCCAATCGGTCATCGACAGCCGTCTCGCAGGGTTGGATGCCGGCATGGCGCTCGATGGCGTCTCGAATGGCATTCCGATCTGCCGCGACCTTCACGAGGCCATGACGCAAGGCGGCGACGCGCCGGAGTTGTTGATCGTCGGGGTGGCTCCCACCAGCGGTCTCCTCTCCACCGCGGATCGCGACGTGTTGCTCAAGGCGATGGCGCACGGTCTCAGCATCGTCAACGGTCTGCACGAGTTCTTGAACGACGATCCCGAGTTCGCCGCCGCTGCGGTCATCCACTCCGTCCTGATCCACGACATTCGTCGACCGCCGGCGAAGCGGGATCTCAGAATGTTCGACGGGAGCATCCTCGACGTCGAGTGCCCTCGGATCGCTGTGCTCGGGACCGACGGTGCGATCGGCAAACGGACGACCGCGACGATCCTGACCAGGGTCCTGAACGAACACGGTGTACGAGCGACGCTCGTTGGCACCGGGCAAACGAGTTTGATGCAGGGCGCTCGTCACGGGGTGGCGCTCGATGCGATCCCGGCGCAGTTCGTGACCGGCGAGTTGGAGGGAGCCGTCGTCGCAGCGGCTGAAACCGATCGCCCCGATGTGATCGTCGTCGAGGGCCAGGGCGCGCTCAGTCACCCGACATACCTGAGCTCGACCGCGATTTTGCGTGGCAGCCGCCCCGAGGCCGTCATCCTGCAACATGCGCCGGTGCGCAAGACGCTCAGTGACTTTCCGTCGTTCACGATGCCGAGGCCGGCCGACGAGATCAGGCTGATCGAGACGTTCGCCGATACGAAGGTCATCGGCCTGACCCTGAACCACGAGGACATGACCGATGGGGAAGTCGACGCGGCGATCGTCGCGTACGAACTGGAGCTCGGGATTCCGGTGACCGATGCGATCGACAGACCGGCGAGCCGGCTCCTCGACATGGTGTTCGCCGCGTTCCCCGGTTTGTCCCTCGGCCCGCTGACCGCGGTCGTGTGACCGGACTGCGGATCGAGGTCGACCTCGACGCGATCGGCAGCAACGCCAGAGAACTCCTGTCCCGTTGTGCCGACGTTGGGATGTCGGTCACCGGGGTGACCAAGGCGATGCTCGGAGCACCGGAAGTGGCCGAAGCGCTGAACGATTTGTGTGTCCTCGGCGACTCGCGGATCGTCAACATCGAGCGAATGCGACGGGCCGGGATCGCAACCCCGATGCTCCTCCTGCGCTCTCCCGCACCGAGCGAGATCGATCGAGTCGTCGATGCTGACGTCATGAGCGCGAACACCGAAGTGGAGGTGTTGACCGCCCTGTCGGTGTCGGCCCTCGCT
>CALLIQ010000084.1 GCA_938008925.1 uncultured Acidimicrobiales bacterium | reverse complement strand
AGGAGTACTTCAACCAGCTGACGAACATCGCCGCCAGTCTTCTCGCCGACATGTTCACGCAGCTCGACGTCATCGCAGCCGACGACCCGGCCGAGGCGGCTCGCTTGACGGCAGACTTCCTTCGACCGGTGGCTCGCCTCGGCATCGCCACCGGGGCGATGGGCTCGGGCGCCGTCGACGGGCGTGGAACGGACCTCATGGCAACGGCCCGAGCTCAAGCCCAGACAGCGGTCGACCAGCTGCTCGAGGACCGTGATTTCGAGCGGATCGGCGAGCTCGCGACGCTCTCGGTGGAGCTGGGATGGAACCTGACGGTCGGGCAGATCAGTGATGCTGACGCTGCGATCACCCTCGACGCGGATGGATGACATGACACGACGACGATTGATGGCACTGTCCCTGGCGCTCACCGTCGGCATCAGCGCATGCAGCGGCGGCACCGACGACGCAACCGACTCGACCGACGCGACCGTCAGCGTTGATGAGGGCAGCGTCGACGAGGGGTCTGTCGATGAGGGCTCTGACGGCGAGGGTTCGGTCGATGACGAGAGCACGGGAACGAGCGAACCCCTCGAGGATGAAACGCCGGTGATTCCCGATGTCGAACCGATCCTGACCGGCGCCCCGCAGATCGTCACGCTGACCCCCGTCGTCGTCGATCGTCTTCGCCCGACGCTGTCGTGGGAGCCGGTCGACGGAGCGATGGAGTACTCGGTCGTCGTTCTGGACGACGCAGGAGACCCGTACTGGATGTGGCTCGGGTCAGATTCGGAGGTACCGCTCGGCGGGGTGGAATCGTCCGATTTCGGTGTCGGACCGATCGTCGGCATCGATTACTCGTGGTCGGTCGTTGCTTTCGGCGTCGACCGAGAGCTGCTCGGAGCGAGCGGGCGACTGCCGATCTCCACCGAGTGACGCTCAGGTGAAGTGGCGCTCAGGAGAAGAGCGGGGCGAGCGACTGACGGCCGTCGAGATCGAGCTTTCGATAGACCTGGCGGAGGTGGTTGTCGACCGTGCGGACGGAGACGAACAGCTGATCCCCGATGTCTCGAGTCGAGAGCCCTGTCGCCGCCAGTTTCGCGATCTCAGTCTCTCGGGGTGACAGCGCTGGCTCGCAGTGCTGGAGAGCGAGCGACCAAATCGAGTCGCTCTGGTCGAAGAGTGCGTGAGCCCGAGTCGCCAGGCGAGCGCCGGTCGTGGTCTCGCCCTCCTCGACGGCGCATTGGGACGCATGGGCGGTTGCTTCCGCGGCCTGGAGCATGGATCCCATCTCGGCCAGCGCTTCGCCCACCATGGCGAGCCGCTTGACGTCGCGCTCGACCCACGCCCGAGCGTGCTCGACCAACGCGTCGAGATAGGGGAGTGGGCGAGAGAACTCCGGCGACTCGAGCTGATCGACGACTCGGTCGGCGGCTCCGAAGCGCACTGCGTCGTGCAACAGATCGAACCTCCAGGCCCAGTTGTCGCCGGTCTCGCCTTCGGACTCGACGATCAGATCGATCGCTGCATCGACGTTGCCCTCGAATGCCAAGCGGTGAGCGGCGCTGCGGTGAAGGACCGCCGATTCACGCACCGACCGCAGCGGATTGTCGGTCGCTCGGTTGTGGAGACGTTCCGACTCGGCCACGTCACCTGTTGCGGCATGGACGAGCGATGCGAATGCGTCACGCAGAGCGGTCATTCCGAAGGCGTCGTCTTCGACCTCGGCGATGAGCGCCATCTGTACGAGGGCGTCGCCTCCACGGCCCCTCAGCAGGTCGACTTGGGCTCGGGTCGCCGCTGCGAACAGTTCGAGAATTGGAGGCTGGGGCCCTGAGAACTGATCGTCGAGCGTCGCTCGGGCCCGATCGAATCGACCCTCCCCGATCTCGAGGCACGCCTTGGTCACGGTGAGCTGCGCCGGGGCAGCGGGATGGGTGGCGGCGTGGCGCTGTGCGAGTTCCATCCCACGTTCGATGTGTGATTCGAGCCGCTCGACCTGTCCGGTCAGCGCCTGGGCGATCGTGGTGCACACCAGCACGGACAACTCGGTCAACTCGTCGAGCTCAGCGGTCTCGAGCATTGGCAGACCGAGGGTGAGTGCAGAACCGAGGTGCCCGGCCAAGGCATCTGCGAGGAGGACATCGGCGACGAGCGGGCCTCGGTTCCTCGGCTCGTGGACCCGAGCGAGCGCGGTGTCGAGCATCGCGCGGGCGCCCTGTGGGTCACCGTGCGCCCACCATCGAGCGGTCGCCTGTGCTCGGGCGAGGATGGCGATCTGGCGTTCGTCGAGGGCGCCGTCGTCCGCCTGGCTGAAGGCGTTGTCACTGAGGTCGAGGTCGCCGAGTCGCGCGGCGGCTTCGCCGACGACGAGCCAGGACTCGAACGTCGCCGGCGCTGCGGTCGCAAAGCGCAGCGCACCCGTCGGGTCGAATCGGCCGAGACATGCCCGGGCACCACGAAGGAGAGCGGAACCATCAGGCTCTTCATCGGCATCCAGGAGCCACTGAAGGGCGCGAATGAGGTCGGGAAGTGCTGGCTCAGCATCGAGCATCGCCGCACCCGTCTCGGCACGAATCCGCCGTGCGCGAAGTGACGACGTGCGCAACCGAACGACCTCGCCGATCAGTGGGTGGTCGACGAAGACCCGATCGCCATGCTCGGAAGAGACCTCGATGCGAACGAGGTTGCGGGCCTCGAGCTCTTCGAGATCGCTCGAGGCGACGTGCGAGGCGAGCGCACCGGTGGTGATCGGGCTCACCTGCGCAATCGTCTCGAGCGCAGCGCTGGTGGTGTCCGGTAGGTCTGCGAACCGTTCGCCGAGCAGGTCGCTCACGCGCTCTGCAACGCGGAGCGGTGAGCGCAGCTGAGCGGTGCCGTCGGCGATCTCGATCGCTCCGGACGAGCGGCCATCGGCGATCAGCTCTCGTATGAAGAGGGGGTTCCCACCCGACAATGCTGTGAGCGCATCGGTGAGGTCCGGTTGACACGGGATTCCGAGCAAGGCCTCGGCGAGGTGAGGCGTGTTGGCGTCGTCGGCGACGATGTCGATTCGTTCGAGCGCGCCATCCTTCCAGAGTGAGACGATGTGCGGCTCTCCAGCACCCTCGGCTCGGGTGGTGGCGATGACGACAACGCCGCTGAGGGCCAGTTGATGCACGAGCGCAACCGACCCGTCGTCGAGACCATCGATGTCATCGACCACGACCAAAATGGGCCGCGTGCGAGCCTTGCGTTGCAGCTGGCCCATCGCTGCGAAGAAGAGCTCGTCGGGTTGTTGGGCCGACGCGTCGCCC
>CALLIQ010000083.1 GCA_938008925.1 uncultured Acidimicrobiales bacterium | reverse complement strand
TCGAAGAAGCGAGTGAGCACGTCGTTGCGGTTGGAGGCGACGATCAGCTGATCGATCGGGGCGCCCATGCGTTTCGCGTACCAACCGGCGAGGACGTTGCCGAAGTTTCCGGTCGGCACACAGAACGACACTGGAGCCTCGCCCTTCGTCAGCCGCAGGGAAGCGACCACGTAGTAGACGATCTGCGCCATGACCCTGGCCCAGTTGATCGAGTTCACGGCAGCCAGGCCGAACTCGGCGCGAAGCGCTGGATCGTTGAAGGCGGCCTTCACGAGATCCTGGCAATCGTCGAAGTTGCCGTCGACGGCGATGTTGCGAACGTTCGAGGCGTCGATCGTCGTCATCTGTCGACGCTGGACCTCCGACACGCGGCCGGCGGGATGCAAGATCGCGACCTTCACATTGGAGCGGCCCTTCAACGCATCGATCGCAGCGGATCCGGTGTCGCCAGAGGTGGCGCCGAGCACGGTGACGGTCTCGTTGCGTCGGCCGAGCTCGTGATCGAGCAGCCGGCCGACGAGCTGGAGTGCGACGTCCTTGAACGCGAGCGTCGGGCCGAGCGCCAGGTCGAGCAAGAAGTGGTTCGGCTCGATCTGCACGAGCGGCACGACGTCGTCGTGGCGAAACACGCTGTACGCGTCGGCCACGATCGCCTCGAACGCATCGCGCTCGATCGATCCCTCGACGAACGGCCACATGACGGCCACAGCGATGTCGGCGTAGGGCGCGTCCGGATCGATCATCGGCAGGGCCGGCACCTCGGTGGGGCAATAGAGGCCACCATCGGTCGCCAGGCCCGTCAACAAGGCGTCGGCGAAGCTGAGCTCTGGCGCCTCGCCCCGGGTCGACCGGTAGCGAATCACGACTCGATCACACGCAAGACGCTGCCGATGCCAGTGACCGAATCGAGCTCGCGGAGATCGTGCAGCGCCGCTTGCAGATCACGTTCGCGAGCCTGGTGGGTGACCAAGGCGATGCGAGCCGACCCGGCACCGTCGCCGTCGCCACCCTCCTGGTTCATCGAGCGAATCGACAGGCCGTGAGCCCCGAACACCGATGCGACCTGCGCGAGCACGCCAGGCGAGTCGTCGACGTCGGCGTTGAGGTAGTAGGCGGACTCGATGTCGTCGATCGGACGAATGCGGCATGGCGCGCCGACCGGCACCGAGCGATGGGTGCCCGCAGCGAGATTGGCGGCAGCGTCGACGAGGTCGCCGAGCACGGCGCTCGCCGTCGGCCGGCCACCAGCGCCTCGGCCGTAGAACATGAGCTCGCCCGCCGAGCGACCTTCGACGAACACGGCGTTGAAGCTGTCTCGGACCGATGCGAGCGGGTGAGTGCACGGGACCATTGCGGGATGGACCCGCACGCCGATCTCGCGCTGCTCGCCCTCGATCACCTCGGCGATGGCGAGGAGCTTGATCTCGTAACCGAGCTCGTTGGCGTAGTCGATGTCGGCCTTGGTGATCTCCGAGATGCCTTCGTGGTACACGTCGCCGGCGACGACGCGAGCCCCGAATGCGATCGAAGCCATGATCGCGGCCTTGGCACCGGCATCGAACCCGCCGACGTCGGCGGTCGGGTCGGCTTCGGCGTAGCCGAGTCGCTGTGCCTCGGCGAGGGCTGCCTCGTAGGTGGCACCCTCTTCGGACATCTTGGTGAGGATGTAGTTCGTGGTGCCGTTGACGATGCCCATGATGCGGGTGACGTCTTCGCCGAGGAGCGATTCACGGAGCGGCCGAACGATCGGAATGGCACCGGCGACGGCGGCCTCGAACAGAAGATCGACGCCCGCTTCGTCGGCGGCTGCCGAGAGCTCGGCGCCGTAGTTGGCGAGGAGTTCCTTGTTGGCGGTGACGACCGGCTTGCCGCCGGCCATGGCGCTGCGAATCAGTTCCTGAGCGGGTTCGATGCCACCGATGACCTCGACGACGACATCGACGTCGTCCGCTGTGACGAGCGCCTTCGTGTCGGTGGTGAGCAGGTCGTTCGGAACGCCGGGGCGCTCCTTGCTCGCGCTGCGCACCCCGACTTGGGTGACTCGCAACTCGACACCGGCTGCGGCGGCGATCGCCTCACGCCGTTCGTGGATGAGTTCGACGAGGGCACCGCCGACGACTCCGCATCCGAGGATGCCGACGTTGATCACTCGCGCTTGGTTGTCTGCGTTCACCCGCTGGAGCCTAGGCCCTCACCGAGTCAGCCCAGATCGGTTTGCAGGAGGTCGTCGTAGGTCTCTCGCCGGACGACGAGTCGGGCGTCACCCTCGGCGCAAAAGACCACCGGCGGGCGCAGCACCTTGTTGTAGTTCGAACCCATCGAGTGCCCGTAGGCGCCGGTGACCGGCGTGGCGATGACGTCGCCGACCGCAACGTCGTCGGGGAGCTTCGCCTCGCGAACCAGGAGGTCGCCGGACTCGCAGTGTTTTCCGACGACACGGGCGGCGAGCGATCGCTCGCCGGCCGCCGAGCGGGCGAGCATGGTCTCGTAGCCCGACCCGTAGAGCACGGGCCGAGGGTTGTCGCTCATCCCACCATCGACGGCCACATAGGTACGGATGCCATCGAGGTGTTTGATGGTGCCGACCGTGTAGAGCGTGACGGCAGCGGCGGCGGCGATCGAACGGCCCGGTTCGATGCCGAGCTTGGCGGTGACGCCGAGCGAGGCTGCGGTGTCGATCAGGTTCTTCGACCATTGCGAGATCGTCGCCGACTCTTCGCCTTCGACGTAGGCGACGCCGAGACCGCCACCGATCACGAGCTCCGGCAGGTCGAACGGTTGGGCGAACTCGGCGACCACTTCGAGCGCCGAGCCGAAAGAGTCGACTCGAAACACCTGGGAGCCGATGTGGGCATGGACCCCGACGAGTTCGACCGAGTCGGACGTCATGGCTCGCTTCACGGCCTGTTCGGCCAGCCCGGTCGACACGGTGAACCCGAACTTCGAGTCGTCCTGGCCGGTGGAGATGAACTCGTGGGTGTGCGCTTCGACACCGGGGGTCAGCCGCAACAGCACCTTGGGCGCCGGCCGGTCCGGCGAGGCCAGTGCATCGAGGCGATCGAGCTCGTCGAAGGAGTCGACGACGATGCGGCCGACACCCGATTCGATGGCCTCGCGCAGCTCGTCGACCGACTTGTTGTTGCCGTGCATGACGAGGCGGGCGGCGGGGACGCCGGCAGCGAGTGCGATCGACAGCTCGCCACCGGTGGCGACGTCGATGCTCATGCCCTCTTCGTGCACGAGGCGAGCCATCGCCTTGCAGAGGAAGGCCTTCGAGGCGTAGGTGGCGTGCTCACCGAATGCTGCGACGGCTTCGCGACAACGAGCCCGGAGGTGCTCCTCGTCGTAGACGAACACGGGCGTCCCGAACTCGGCGGCGAGGTCGAGGGTGTCGCAGCCGCCGATCATGAGATGACCGCCCGGCCCGACCTCGGCCGAATCGGGAAGCAGGTGGAACGGGATCGGGCTCACGAGACCCCGATCACATCGACTCGGGGGCATCGACCCCGAGCAGATCCAGGCCGATGGCGATGCCGACGCGAGCGGCCTCGACGAGCCAGAGCCGAGCCTGTTGGAGATCGGCTGGCACATCGTCGCGCAGCACGTAGCAGTCGTGCTGGAAGCCGTGGTAGGCGCCGGCGAGCTCCCGCACCCAGGCGGTGATCTTGTGCGGGGCCCGATCGATGCATGCCGACTCGAGCACCTCGGGCAACTCGGAGATGAGCCGGAGCAGGTCGAGCTCGCGCTCGTGGATGAGGAGACTCAAGTCGGTGTCGGCCAGCGGCTGGCGCTCGATGCCGAGCTCCGCCGCCTTGCGCCCGATGGCGTGGATCCGAGCGTTCGCGTACTGCACGTAGAACACGGGGTTTTCGCTCGACTGCTTTTTGAGCAGGTCGATGTCGATCACCAGCGACGTGTCGATCGACTGCATGAGGTACGCGAACCGAGCGACGTCGGGACCGACGTCGTCGACCAGCTCGGAGAGCAGCACGATGTCGCCCGCTCGCTTCGACAGCTTCACCTCGGCGCCGTCGCGCATCAGCTTCACGTTCTGGCCGATGATCGCCTCATAGGCGTCCTTCGGATGGCCGAGCGCTTGCAGGGCCGCGCTCATTCGGGCCACATAGCCATGGTGGTCCGCGCCCAGGATGTCGATCACGAGATCGCCGCGCTCGAACTTGTTCTCGTGGTAGCCGATGTCTGGCGTCAGGTACGTGTAGTCACCGTCTGACTTGACGAGCACTCGATCCTTGTCGTCGCCGAAGTCGGTGGTGCGAAGCCAGGTGGCGCCACCGTCTTCGTAGACGTGGCCGCCGTCCTTGAGCCGTTGGAACGCACTGTCGAGTAGTCCGGCGTCGACGGCAGCGCGCTCGCTCGACCAGGTGTCGAACGCCACGTGCATCGCGGCGAGCGCCGCCTTCTGATCGTCGAGCGCATGCTCGATCCCCCAACCGGCCGCTGCGGCGAGGTCGGCGACGTCGTCGGGCATCTCGGCCGCCCACTCGACGATGTACTCGCCCTGATAGCCCCCCTCGGGGACGTCGGTCCCGTTCTTGCGGGCGAGCAGCGACGCGGCGTAGTTCGAGATCTGGACACCGCGGTCGTTCACGTAGGTCTCGGCGTGGGGGGCGAATCCGCAGCGGGCGAAGATCCGGCACAGCGAGTCGCCGTAGGCGGCCCAGCGGCCGTGGCCGGCGTGGAGTGGACCGGTCGGGTTGGCGCTGACGAACTCGACGTTGACCGACGACCCCTCGCCGAGATCGGGCTTCGCATAGGCGTCGGGGCCGGCTGTGACGGCCTCGGTGAGCACGTCGTGCAACCAGGTGGGAGCCAGGCGAAAGTTGACGAAGCCGGGACCGGCGATCTCGAGCCCTTCGACGTGAGGGGGCCGGTTCGCATCGAGATGATCGGCCAGGGCCTGACCGATCTCCCGCGGGTTCTTGCCGAGCGTCTTGGAACACACGAGTGCTGCGTTGGTCGACCAGTCGCCGTGCTCGCGTCGCGCCGGCCGCTCCACCACGATCGCGTCGGGCGGGTCGGTGACGCCGAGGGCGATCATGCCCTCGCGCACCGCATCGAGCAGCTGGTCACGAATCATCCGCAGAGCG
>CALLIQ010000082.1 GCA_938008925.1 uncultured Acidimicrobiales bacterium | reverse complement strand
AGACATGACGCTCGAGAATCCGATCAGGGCGATCCGCGAGGTCAGCCATGACCTCACGATGCAGCGCAAGGTCCGGTTGGCGAACGGTCGCGAAGCCTCAGCGCTCGACATCCAGACCGAATACCTCAACCGTGCGCTCCGCTATGCGGAGACGAAGGGTCTCCCGGACGACGAGATGAAGGCGCTCCAGATGTGGGAGCACGTCATGACCCATCTCGAGACCGACCCGTTCAAGCTCGACCGCGAGCTCGACTGGGTGATCAAGCACAATCTGATCGAGTCCTACCGGGCGAAGCACGATCTCCAGCTCAACGATGCTCGGGTGCAGCTCCTCGATCTGCAGTACCACGACGTTCGCCGTGAGAAGGGCTTGTTCTACAAGATTCAGGACCGGGGCTTCGCCGAACGCACCCTGACCGACCGTGAAATGCTCGATGCTGTCGAGACGCCGCCCCAGACCACGCGGGCCAAGCTCCGCGGTGAGTTCATTCAGCGGGCCAAGGAACGCAAGCGGGACTACACGGTCGATTGGGTTCATCTCAAGCTCAACGATCAAGCCCAGCGCACCGTGCTGTGCAAGGACCCGTTCCGCTACGAGGACGAGCGGGTTGCGAAGCTCATCGAGAGCCTCTGATCCCTCTGGTCGCGCCATTAGGGTCTGAGGGCTGATGGCCTCCAACAAGCTCGAACGCCTCCTGAAGCTGATCGCCGTTCTGCTCGATTCGACGCGCCCGATGGCCGCCGAAGAGATCTGGGAGAACGTCGAGGGCTATCCCGACAATCTCGTCGCCTTCCGACGCGCGTTCGAGCGCGACAAGGACGAGCTGCGCGAGATGGGTGTGCCGCTCAAGGTGGTGCGGGTTCCCGCCACCGAACCACCCGTCGACGGATACGTCATCCCGGCCGATGAGTACTACCTCGCCGACCCCGGTCTCGAGCCCGAAGAGCTCGCGGCCCTGCACCTGGCCACCATGGCGGTGAGATTCGAGGGCTCGGCCAACACCGAGGCCCTCTGGAAGCTCGGCGGTCAGGTCGATGTCGCACCGAACGGCGAGGCCGACGATTCCGACTCGCTCGATGTCGACTCCATCGCCAACGTGCCGGTCGACCCCCGGCTCTCGGTGTTGTTCGGAGCGATCACGAGCGGGTCACCGGTCACCTTCGAGTACCGAGGCGAGACCCGTTCGGTCGAACCCGGACGGCTCGACTTCCAGCGAGGGCGTTGGTATCTCACCGGGCACGACCGCGACCGCGATGGCGAACGCAACTTTCGGCTCGATCGAGTCGATGGTGATGTGCGCCTGAGCGGCGAACCGGGCGAGATCGATCGACGCCCGGAACGGCCCGGGCGACGGATCGTCACCTGGGAGATGGGTGACGGTGAACCCGTCCCGGTCGAGATGCGCGTCGACGCGTCGCACGCTGGTTGGGCCCGTCGCCAGATGCACGGTGACGTCACGATCGTCGATCACGACGATGGCTCCATCACCGCCACCCTCCCGGTGCGCAACGAGGAAGCGTTTCGATCCTTCGCCCTCGACTTTCTCGATCGGGCCGAGGTCATCGGCCCGCCCGATGTTCGCGACCGAACGGTGGCGTGGCTCGAAGCGATCGCCGGCGACGAGGGGAGGGGCTGATGGCCGCTCCTCGCGCCACAGCAGCCGACCGCATCCGGCGAGTGTTGGCCATCGTTCCGTGGATCGTGGCCAACCCGGGTACAGCGGTGGCTGACATCGCTCGCCGCTTCGACCTCGACGAAGCCGACCTCCTCGCCGATCTCGACGTGTTGTGGATGGTCGGCATTCCGCCGTATACCCCCGATGCCCTCGTCGAGGTCACGATCGAGGACGGGCGCGTGTGGATCCACTACGCCGACTTCTTCAGCCGTCCCTTGAAGCTCACGCCCGACCAGGGCCTCGCGCTGCTCGCGACGTCCGATGCGTTGATGTCGGTGCCGGGAACCGATCCCGACGGTCCGCTCGCCCGAGCGCTCGCCAAGCTCCAGGAGAGCCTGGGTGTCGCCGGGTCGGAGTCCGCAGTCGTCGACGTCGACCTGGGAAGTGCTGATGCCGACGTGCTCGCAACACTCCGGACCGCGGCCTCGATGGGTACCGAGGTCGAGATCGACTACTTCTCCTTCAACCGTGACGAGCGGTCTGTACGAGTCATCGCGCCATGGCGAGTGGTCGCCCAAGAAGGGGCCTGGTACGTCGAGGCCTACTGTCATCGTGCTGAAGCTGAGCGTCTGTTCCGTGTGGACCGTGTCGAGTCGGCGACATCGACCGGCGAGGTCTCGACCAAGCGCCCGACCGGCGATTCCGGCGGCACGTTCTCGGCGAGTGGGGCAAGCCGTCAGGTGACGCTCGATCTCAGCACCGATGCGCTGTGGGTCGCCGAGACGTATCCAAACGAGCACGTCGAAGATCGTCCCGACGGCGGCCGGCGAGTCACGCTCGCCGTGTCGGCCGACGCGTGGCTCGAGCGGCTTCTCGTTCGGCTGGGGCCTCGCGCCACGGTCGTCGTCGAGGCGTCATCGGAGGGCGTCGACACGCTGGCGCCCGAGGCCGCTCGGCGCATCCTGTCGCGCTACCGCGGTTAGTCTCGGCCTCGATGACCGACGGTGACAAAGACTTCGGCGTGCCTGACTCGGGGGTGCCTGACCTCGGGGTGGCCAACGCCCAGAACTCTGACGAGTGGGTGTCGCAGATGTTGGCCGAGTCGTTGCTCGGTGAAACGCCCGCCGCCGATGGCCCGAGTCAAGGAACCATCGAAGGTGCCGATGCTGTTTCTGTGCACCCTCCGCCCGCGCATCGACCCGTCGCCACCATCGGCACTGACATCGATCCCGGCGATGGGGGCGCGCCCGGCGAGGGAAACGAGCCCGCAGTGCCGGGGCTCGACGAAGACATCGAGATCGTGTCCGGCGAGGAAGACGTCTCTGACCCTTCCACCGCGGAAGGCACCGGTGGACGTGGATCGAACGACGACCCTGACGTCGGCGACGACGATCGTGCGAGCTTTGGCCGCTTCGTCGGCGAGTGGGTCGTCGTGCTGGTCGGGGCCGTCGCTTTTGCCCTCGTGCTGCGCGCCGCGCTGTTTCAGGCCTTCTGGATTCCGTCCGAGTCGATGGAGTCGACGCTGCAGCTGCAGGACCGAGTGCTGGTCAACAAGGTCAGCTACCGCCTGCACGACGTGAACCGGGGCGATGTCGTCGTCTTCCGCCGCCCCGACGACGAACCAGCCGAGATTCGAGACCTGATCAAGCGAGTCATCGGCCTGCCCGGTGAGACGGTCGAGGGTCGCGACAACGCGGTGTGGATCAACGGTCAACGGCTCGACGAGAGCTATCTGGCCGACGACGAAGTGATTTTGCCATTCGGACCGATCACAGTCGAAGATGGTCACGTCTTCGTGATGGGAGACAACCGCGACGAGTCGCTCGACTCCCGCTTCTTCGGCGCTGTTCCGGAGGATCGCATCGTCGGCCGTGCCTTCGTGCTCTTCTGGCCAATCGACCGCGTCGGCTTCCTCTAGCCGTTTCCCATCCCTCCTCGGTGGGTGATCAGTCTGCGGTGATGCGCCACGTGCGTCCGAAGAGGTGGATGCCACAGTCCGAGAGTGCAGCCTCGAACGCTTCATGTTCCTCTTCGTCGGTTTCGGCGGCATCCAAGAGGTCTTCCCAGCACGCATGATGCGGCCCTCGTTCGCGCTCGTCGACGGCGATGGCGGCCGAAGCGACCATTGGGGCCGCCATGGCGATCGCACCGAGCGTTCCGAACACGACGATCTTGGCGGCGGTTGCCAGGCGTGAACGGCGCTGCGGTGCTGGCTGGTGGGGATTCGGCTGGCCTGGCTGTTCGGGCTGACTCGGACTCATCGTTGGCTCCTGTGGTGGGTGTGCCCCCATCACATCCGATGCGTCGATCCCTTTGATCGGCCGTCCGGTCGTTCCTCCTCGGCCAAAAGTCTGGTTGTCGCGGCTGATCTCGCCGCCGTCGCCGTCAGACCTGGTCGAGGCAGGGAATCGGTGCTCGGCGCCCGTGCCACAGCACCACGAAGGGCCGCCCTCGAACGCTCCACCAGACCGCGGCCTCGTCGAGCACGTCGATCAAGATGGCGGCATCGCGTTCGTGACCGGCGGCCCAACGCTCGGCTCGGTCGATCACGATGGCGATCGGTGGTTGGTCGTCGCCAGCTGCCAGCCATGACAGGTCGGCGAGGAGATCGGCTGCGGCGTCCCAGTTGACGCCGTAGTGATCGGGAAAGTCGCCGGCATCGCCCAACGCGTGCAGCAGGGCGGCCTTGTCCATGGATTCGTCGAGTTCGAGTGAGATCGGAACCCACCTGTGTGCGGTGAGGTCGGCGATGGCGCCTTCGGGGAGGTCGTCGATGGTCCACACGCCGTTGGCCACCCGTCGGTTGAGCACGGCGAGCAGAGGCGGCGGGGACGGGATCACGAGCCGCTCACGATCTCGGAGAAGGACGAGTAGTGGTCGCTGGTGTAGTAGAGCTCGCCGTCGTCGCCGGCCACGATGCGTCTGGCACCACGGTCGTCTTCACCCGGTGTGATGACCGTGTACTCGCGGTAGTGGCCCTGGGGGCGGTCGGGGAGGATGCCCTCTCGGTTCTGGAAGATCAGATCGTCTCGCGAAAAGGGGTATGGCCCACCCGAGGCGATCAGAGCGAGCGTGTCGAGCGCCTCACCGGGTAGTGAGGCCGGATCGATGGTGGCGAGGTCGGAGAACCGATTCGCCGCAGGGGCGGCCGCATCCTCGGTGCTCTCTGCATCGGTGCTTCCTGCGTCGGTGCTCGCCGAGTCGGTTGCGGCAGCGGAATCGGCGGAATCGCTGGAATCCTCGGAACTGTCTGAGTCGACCGCTTCGATGAGCGCCTGGTCGGGCGAGGAACCGTCACCGCCGGTCGTGAGCGCCCCGATCACGCCGATCAGGACCACCAGGATGGCGCAGACCATACCGATCTTCATGTTTCGGTCTGAGCCGGCGAACAGCACGTGAAGGGGTTGCTTTCGCTCGCTCATGCGTCGTCTGGCCCATCGATCTGGGGAGGGCTGGTCATGGTGGAGCCGGGATCGGTCGAACCGGGGAAGAACTGATGCATGGCCTCGCTGAGACGATCGACATGATCGGAGAAGACGCCGTCGATCCCGATGTCGAGGAGCGAGGCAATCTCACGGGCGTGCTGGGCATCCCAGCCGAAGGTGAATCGTTCGAAGCGGTGGAACATGGCGACCAAACCGCCCGTCCAGTCGACGTTGCGGAGGTTGATGGCGTCGATGCCGTGGTCGCGCAATCGTGCGCCCCGTCGTTCGGGGCCCTCCTTGATGCGCGACAACCGGGTGGAATCGACCAGCTTGGCCTCGGTGCCGTGACGCCACTCGACGACCTGGTCGAACGACGGGTGGCAGAGCCACAGGCGCTCCTCAGCGCCCTGATTCTTGGCATCGGAGACAACTGCCTCGAAGGCGTTCGGGTCCTTGACGTCGAGGGACAGCTCAAATGCGTCACCGACCTCCTCGTAGAACTCGGCGAGGCTGGGAATGTGGTCTGGCAACGCTGAGCGGGGGACCGATGCGATCGGCCTACGCCGAAAGAGGGGACCGACGACTCCGTCGTGGTCGAGAATGGCGACGCCGTCCTCGGTGATCCAGACGTCGCTTTCGAGGCCGCTTGCCCCCAGTTTCAGCGCCAACTGGAAGGCTTCGATGGTGTTTTCGGGGGCGTGCGCACGGGCGCCTCGATGGGCGAAAGAGATCGGAACATCTCGCAGCGGTGCCAGGCGTGGACCCATGAAGGAACATCCTGCCCGTGGGGTCCACCAGTTGCACGCATGGGTCGGGCAGACTTTCCGCCCGGGCAGGAGAAGGTTCTCTTGCCCATTCCCTCAAGAGGGTCCCCTTTCCTGCCGATCCGTTCTTCAGACCGAGAAGTGGGTAGGAGAAACCGTATGGCGACGATTCGAGCGAGCTGCACCGATTGCGGTGATGTCGAGCTGACGACGGCAGATGTGCAGGTCCGAATCTGTGATGACACCAATGCCGGGACGTATTCGTTCCGATGCCCGCACTGCCGAATGACGGTGGTGAAGTCGGCTGAGACGCGCACCATCGACCTGTTTGTGGCGAGTGGTGTGTCCTTCACGACCTGGCGATTGCCTGCGGAGCTCTCCGAGCCGCGCATCGGCGAACCGATCAGTCACGACGACCTGCTCGATTTCCATCACTTGCTGGAGAACGACAACGCCTTCGAAGAAGCGATCGCCGAGTTCTCCTCTTAGCGAACGCCGAACGGCGGTCAGAACACGAATTGAGCGATCGAGCCGCCGGGTGTACCGGCGGCTCGACTGCGTTTCGGTACCCTGTCGGCCATGTTCAACATCGGTGGTGGCGAAGTCCTCGTCATCGCACTGATTGCCCTCATCGTCGTCGGCCCGGAGCAACTGCCAGGCGTGCTTCGCAAGGCCGGTCGCTACGCCAATCAGTTTCGGTCGATGACCACGTCGCTTCGTCAGGAGTTCATGTCCGGAATGGACGAGCTGGATCCGACGAAGTGGGACCAGGAACGCGGGAGCGGCTCGAAGGACTCTCCCATCGTCCCTCGAGGCTTCGCCGGCGAGAAGGCCGACAAGACACCTGGGGCGCCGATCAAGCCCGTTTCTGGTGCGATGAGCGACGCCCCAGTGGACACGCCCGAGGTTCCTTCGTCGAACAACTCGATCGCCAACGCCAACTCGAGCGCTGGGCTGGCAGCTGGACGCGCCGCCGCGGCTGAGGAAGAGGAACGAGCTGCGGCCGATGCCGCCGCCCGCCACGAACGCATCGCAGCCGAGGTGCAAGCCGAGGTCGAGGCGCTGGAATCCTCGGCCGGCGAAGCCCGTGACGATGTGCCAGCAGACGCCCCTGATGCGGGTGACGACGCATGAAGGTGCCCTTCGTCGGCGAGAAGAAGCCGAAGGTCCCCGTCGACCAGATGTCGCTCGTCGATCACCTCGGCGAGCTGCGCACCCGACTCATCCGGTCGGTCGCTGCGGTCGTCATGGGGGCGATCGTCGTGTGGTTCTTCTTCGATCCGATCTTCGACTTCCTTTCCGAGCCCTATTGCCAGCTCGCCGACCCCGGGACGCTGAACGACGCTGCTGCGGAGCTCGAGGACGCAACCGGGGAGGTGGCAGCGGGCGACTGCAACTTCATCGTGACCAAGCCGCTCGAGCCGTTCTCGGTGCAGTTGTCGATGTCGGGCTACGGCGGCCTCATCTTGGCGTTGCCGGTCGTCATCTATCAGCTCGCCCGCTTCGTGATGCC
>CALLIQ010000081.1 GCA_938008925.1 uncultured Acidimicrobiales bacterium | reverse complement strand
ACCGTCGTGAGGCGGCGGGTCGAACGACGGCAACTGCGATGCCTGAACCCGTCGCGGAGCGGATGGCCGCCACTTGTGGCGGTCGATCGCTCCACCAAGGGTGATTGGCGGTGGATCGCTCCGCGACGAGGCCCGGGGGGCGGGACGACGAGGGGAGCGGCGGGGGTCAGCCGTCGGCGGGTGGCTCGGTTGGGGGAGGCTCGGTGGGGGGAGGTTCCGTCGGCGGCGGCTCGGTGGGAGTTGGCTGCGTCGTCGACTCGGTCGGCGTCGTGCTCTCTCCCGGCGTCGTGTCGCCGGGAGCCGTGGTTTCGCCGGGCACGGTGGATGAGCCGTCCGGGTCGCCCTCGACGGTGGTGGTGGGTCGGGTCGAGTTGCCGGCGCAATCGAGGCCCTCACCCGGCCGATAGACGGCGAACACCGAGTCTTCGTTCTCGGTCCCGTCTTCGAAGAGGCGATGGCGAACGGTCGTGTTGCGGGTGCAGGCGCCCTGCGAGCCCCATCGGACGGCGTCGTCGCAGGCATCCGGGCCCTGCACGAGCGAGTCGTCCGACTCGACGCAGGACACCTCGATGTTCTTCGTCGAATAGAAGGTGACCGTGATCGAGGTGTCGGTGTAGGTGGGCCAGATCAAGATGCCATACGGCGTGTTGTTCTCGATCTCGAAGTCGGGGGCCGGGAACGAGATGGTCGCTTCTCGGCCGCGGGGGTAGCGGCTGAAGTACAGCGAATGGCTCTGGTACTCGACGAAGTCGAGGCCGGCGAAGAACGACGCGTTGAAGATCGTGGTGGTGAACTGTGAGACACCGCCACCCACCTGGGGCTCGAGCACGCCTTGAGCGATCGCGCCGGCGGGGAGGAAGCCGCGTGCGGTGTCGCGGCGGCCGACCACACCGTTGAGGCTGAAGCGCTCGCCGGGCTCGATGACGTAGCCCTTCACGATGTCGGCCATCAACTGGATGTTGGTGACCCGGTTCTCGCAGCACGAGTGGAAGGTGGTGAAGGTCGACACCTCTTCGATGATGCCGAGCGCTTCGAGTTCGGCGACGCCAGCGTCGCTGTCGGCGATCTTCGGGGCGAGCTCGATGGTTCGACTGGCGACGAGCTCGTCGATCTCTTCGCCATCTTCTGATTCGTCGGCGTCGTCATCGTCCTCGTCGGCGCCTTCTTCGTCGCTTCCCTCGATGTCGTCCGGTTCCTCCGGCGGCGCGAGCAGGCCGGTCTTGATCCGTTCGCCGGTGTCGTCCTCGCAACACACCACCGATTCCGATGCGGGAATGATGATCGGCTTGCCGTCGGACACATCGAAACGGGCCTGTTGGTCGTCGGCGCCGAGGCCGGTGTAGAGCGGCGCGAGGTGATCGATCGCGGCTTGGTTGTCGATGCTCCAGCTCGGCGTTGCACCCTCGACGTCGAGCACGACCCACGAACGGAGCACGTCGACGTCGACCACCCGGTCGCTGCTCAAGACCCGGAACGCGACCGGTTCGGCCGTCGCAGCGTTGGCTTCGTCGACGACGGCGATGAGGTCGTCGGTTGCGACGTCGGGATTGATCGGCTCGAGGTCGAGTTCGACGACGTATGGCGCCCCGGCATCCATCACGCCCGGCATGGCCGCCAGCAGCGCGCCGTCTTCGACTCGGGCGCCGTCGGCTCCGGGCTCCACCGTGAGCTCGCCGCCGACGACGGTGACCTCGGGATCCATGGGAAGCGACAGGAGCGGGTCGATGAACTCTTCGGTGGCTCGCTCGATCTGCGCCTCGTCGACGATGTAGGTGACCGGGACCTCGACCTCGCTGAAGAACGTGCCGAGCCAACGGAAGGGGCGGGTGAGCACGAACCCGCCGCGGCGGGCGTCGAATGCGGCATCGGCCAATGCCTCGGCATCGACCTTGCCGCCGAGGGTGACGGGGTCGGTGTCGAACTCGTTGGTCCCGATGATGAGGGTGGCGGGTTCGGTTCCGAGCTTGGCGGTGAGGTCGGCCGCGGCTGCGTCGATGTCGTTGCGGTCGAGGCCGCCGAGCGAGACGCCCTGCGCGGTGACGTTGCGGACCACGCGGTCGCCGGACACGGCGGTGTCGATGCCCCAGGCGGCCACCAACAGCAGCAGCATGGCCAGCGGCACGCCGCCGGCGATGAGCATCATCCGCCGTCTTGGGTTCGCCGGGATGTGGTCGTCCTCGGTCACAGCGGCTGAGTCTGCCACCGAGGAGTCGCCGCCGGGCGTCACGCTTTCTGCTTCTTCACGCTGTTGTGACATGATCCACAACGATCCTGACAGATCGAGCCGAGAAGGGGTGTCACCTACATGAGTCGACTATGTGAGGGCCGCGTCGCAATCGTGACCGGCGCAGGACGAGGCATTGGCCGAGAGCACGCATTGATGCTCGCCGAACACGGGGCCAAGGTCATCGTGAACGACTTGGGAGGCGCTCGCGACGGCACCGAGACCGACGAGAAGTCGCCCGCCGAGGAAGTGGTCGCTGAGATCGAGGCGATGGGCGGCGAAGCCGCAGCGAACGGCGACGACGTCTCCGATTGGGAAGGCGCTCAGCGGATGATCAACCAGGCGGTCGAGACCTTCGGCGGTCTCGACGTCTTGGTGAACAACGCCGGCATCTTGCGCGACCGCATGCTCACCAACATGACCGAGGGTGAGTGGGACGCCGTCATCAAGGTCCATCTCAAGGGAACGTTCGCGCCGTCTCGGTGGGCCGCTGCCTACTGGCGCGAGCGGGCGAAGGCCGGCGAGACCAACGACGCTCGCATCATCAACACCACGTCGGTGTCGGGCATCTTCGGCAACCCGGGCCAGACCAACTATGGCGCCGCCAAGGCCGGTATCGCGAGCCTGACGGTCATCGCCGCACAGGAACTCGCCCGCTACGGCGTCACCGTCAACGCGATTTCGCCCGGAGCGCTCACCCGCATGACCGAGGATCTCGGCATGGGCAGTCTCGATGACGAAGGCAAGGCCGCGATGAGCCCCCGTTGGATCGCCCCGATCTGCACCTGGCTCGCGTCGACCGAGTCGGCACCCGTCACCGGACGCGTGTTCCTCTCGAGCGGGCGCGAACTCGCCATCGCCAACACCTGGCACCGCGGTCCCCGCGTCGATGCCCCGGCCGAACCCACCGAGGTCGGCGATCTGGTGAAGGCGATGATGGCCGACGCACAGCCAAACTCGACCATGGCCGGCACGCCCGCATCGGGCCCCGGCTACCCGAACCCGTACTAGGAGACACGACATGCCGATCAATCCCGATGCTGTTGGGGCCAAGGGCGAGGCTCGCTCGTGGTCATGGGGCTCGAAAGACGCGTTGCTCTACGCCCTCGGCGTCGGCGCTGGCGTGTCCGATCCCGTCGGCGCCGAGCTCGAGTTCACTACCGAGAACACCGCTGGCGTCGACCAGTCGGTGCTCCCCACGTTCTGCGTGCTGTCCGGCTTCAACGCCACCGGCGGCAAGAGCGCGATGTCGGAGGTGGGTTCGTTCGATCCGCGGATGCTCGTTCACGGCGAACAGGGCATCGTCTTGCATCGACCGATCCCGGTCGAGGGCTCGATTTCGATGGTCGACGAGGTCACCGGCATCTACGACAAGGGCAAGGGAGCGGTGATCGCCACGAAGTCGGTGGCAACCCTCGAGGCCGACGGCCAGCCCCTGTTCGACATGACGTCGTCGGTGTTCATCACCGGCGAGGGTGATTTCGGTGGCGACCGTGGCCCCTCGGCCAAGACCAACGTCGCTCCCGAGCGCGATCCCGACCTCTCGGTGACCTACCAGACCCGTGACGACCAGGCGCTGCTCTATCGCTTGAGCGGCGATCGCAATCCGCTCCACTCCGACAAGCAGTTCTCCGACGTCGGCGGCTTCCCGAAGCCGATCCTCCACGGTCTGTGCACCTATGGCTTCACTGGCCGCGGCCTGCTGTCGGCGCTGTGCGACAACGATCCGACGAAGTTCAATTCGATGGAGGGTCGCTTCAGCTCGCCGGTCCTGCCCGGTGAGGCACTCACCGTCAACATCTGGACGGGCGAGGGCGAAGACGGCACCGCCATCTTCCAGACCGTCGGCGGCGACGGCCGCGTCGTCATCAACAACGGCGGTTGCGGGTTCTCCTGAGCCGTCGCTACCAAATCCGGCCGAGTCTGAGCACTCAGCGGTTGGCGCTGATCCACGGCGTGGCGAAGTCGACGAGTGGTCGCATGGGCATGCGGTGCGCGTCGGCCGCGCCAACGGTGCCCCGCTGCTCGACCCCATCCGCCTCGGTGTAGGCCGCCCCGACGTCGACGAAGTCGTCCTCGTCGGGGTCGATGCCCTGCCAGGTGAACCACCGGCGCTCGCCGTCGATTCGCATCGGCGCACCGTGTTCGATTGGGGCTTTGGATGGCCACGTCGCTCTCGCCTCGGCCAGGTGGAGGGACGTGTTGTTGGCGTGCGTGGTCCCGAGGAACACGATCGTCGCGTCGAGGTCGTAGAGCCGCCCGAGCGGTGACTCGTCGCCGAACCCGTCGGCCGGTTCGTGCCGCCCGATGATCTCGTCCGCCGCAGGGCCGTTTGCGCCGAAGGACCACGCCGGGTGCGCGCTCCGCTTGGTGTCGGGATGGCGGAGGAAGCAGTCGACGACCACACCCATCGATCGCGTCGGGGTGAGGTGCGGGTCATAGGCGGGCATGTGGTCCCGGATGGTCTGGTGCCACTCGGCCGGAACCGGCGGCGCCACCCAGCCGCCAGGGTCGCTGAGCTGACCGGACTGCGTCGGCATCACCAGCGTTCCCGTCTCACCGAGCGCACCGAGCAGGGCTTCGACCACCGCTTGGGGTCCGCCGGTCGTCCAGCCGATGGCCGACAGCGACGAGTGCACGATCGCCACGTCGCCCTCGACGAGCCCGAGTGCGATGAGGTCTGCGGTGAGCGACGAGACCGTCGCCGGACCGTCGCTCCGATCGATCGAGTCTTCTTCGCTCATTGGCGAAGACTACGAGGTCGGCCTCGCCCGGTCACTCGTATTCGTCGTGGCGGCGCTGGGCCGAGTACGCCGGGTCTTGCGGCCAACCCTCCGGCGAGTCCTCCCACGATTCCTGGCGACCGAAGGGGACGAGGTCGAGGTAGGTCCAGTGGCTGCCGAGGTGTTCCACGCCGCGGTCTTCGGTGAAGTAGGTGCGGAAGACGTCGTCTCCGTTGCGCAGGAACACGCTGGCGCCGTGGTTCTCCTCACCGTCGATGGTGGCGCCCATGTCGTCGTTGAACGACGTGTCGAGCGAGGAGTACCACGGGAGGTCCCAGCCCATCCGCTCTCGGTACGCCAAGAGGTTCGACAGGGCCGATCGCGACACCAGCACGAGCGAGACATCGCGAGCGTTGAGGTGCGCCGGATGCGACATCGCATCGACCACCCACGAACACCCCTCGCACCCGGCCTCCCAGTCGGGTCCGAACATGAAGTGGTACACGATCAATTGGGAGCGCCCATCGAAGAGTTCGAGCAGCGTGCGAGAACCGTCGGTGCCTTCGAAGGCGTAGTCGGCGCGGACCGGCGTCATCGGCAACCGCCGCCGTTGGGCGTTGAGCACATCGAGCTCGCGGGTCAGCGCCTTCTCTCGCTCGCGGAAGTCGAGGAGCTGGCGCTTCCACTCGTCCGCATCGACGACCGGCGGTTTCGTCATGGCCCGACGCTAGCTCCCGACATGGATGCGAGCCGGGGCACGTGAATCAGAACAGCTTTTGCTGCGGGCGCTCGATCCCTCTGAGCACGTCGTAGTCGACCTCGACCGCGTCGATGTCACGATCCGACGCAAGGGTCTTGGCCTGCGGCTTGATCTCTTGCGCCACGAACATGCCCCGAACGGGCGCGAGATCACTGATGCGGTTGAGGAAGTCGAGGTAGCGGGTGAGCTGCTCGACGCCATCCATCTCGCCCCGGCGCTTCACCTCGATGGCGACGGTGGCACCGTTTGCGTCCTTGCACAGCAGGTCGACCGGGCCGATCTCGGTGGGGTACTCACGGCGGACGAGGGTGAGGCCCTCGGCGATGTGTTCGGGGTCGAGCGCCAACAGTTCCTGGAGATGGGCCTCGACACCGTCCTTCTGGAGACCGGGATCGACGCCGAGATCGTGGGCCGAATCGCTGTGCACCTCGTGCAGGGTGATGGTCAACTCCTCACCCTTCGGAGAGACCACGGTCCACTTGTCGCCGTGGTCGGTGAACACGTTCGGTGCGTTCATCCAGTTCAACGGCTTGTAGGCCCCGCCGTCGGCGTGGACGGCCACGCAACCGTCGGCCTTGACCATCAGGAGACGGGTGGCCTGGGGGAGATGGGCGGTGAGACGACCGTCGTAGTCGACGGTGCAATCAGCAATGACGAGACGCACCGGACATGTCTACTTCCTCGCGCCGAAGAAGGAAACGAGCACGGGAATGAGCAGAGAACGAGCGGCGAAATGAGCAGAGTCGGGTCAGCTGAGATCGCGACCGGTGAGTCGCTTGTTGATCAGCTTGCGACGCTCTTGGAGCTCGGCGTAGGTGAGCTGATCCATCTCGGTCGGGTCGACGCCAAAGCCGGCCTTCACGCCGTCGAGATCGAGCTTCCACTCTTCCTGAGCGACGCCGAGCTGCTGAGCGATCGTTGCCCCGTGCGTGGTGGCGAAATGGGTCGCGATGTCGGTCACCACGGCGAACATGTCGAGCTCGGGCGCCAAGCGGGCGATGGCGCCGTCGATGAAGATCAGGTTCTTCACGTAGAGCATCAGCGACTTCGGCATGCGGGCGCCGTATGCCAACAGCGCCTTGATGATGCGCTGCAGCTCTGCGACCATTTCTTCGGGCTCGAGCTTGGTTGGATCGAGGGGCGGTCCGTCGAGGCCGAGGTCCTTGATCACGGCATCGATGTCGGTGTCGAGCGGCAGCGCGCCGAGCTGGCGAAGCGCATCGACCTGACCGCGCACGTCGTTCATGGTCGCGGTCATCATCATCTTGAGGAACGCCATGCGCTCGCGCTCGCTGAGGCGCCCGGTGATGCCGAAGTCGACGAGCGCCGTACGGCCGTCGCCTCGCACGAACAGGTTGCCGCCGTGGAGGTCACCGTGGAAGACGCCGTGCAAGAAGGCGCCCTCGAGGAAGCCGATCATGCCGGTACGGATCACGGCTTCGGTGTCGATGCCGGCGTCGGTCATGCCGACCACGTCGTCGAAGTTGAAGCCTTCCATGCGCTGCATCACGAGGATGCGAGTGGTGACGTGCTCGGGATGGGGGCGGGGAACGACGAAGCCGGTCTGGCGTAGCTCGACGAAGACCTGGCCGATGTCGAGCATGTTGTCGGCTTCGAGTCGGAAGTCGAGCTCTTCGACGATCGTCTCGGCGAACAGCTCGACGAGCGCAGGTGGGTTGGCCAGTGCAGCCACGGGGATTCGACCGACGAGGAACGGGGCGAGGAAGGCGAGGACCTTCAGGTCCTTGCGGACGAGTTCGTCGATGCCCGGGCGCTGCACCTTGACGACGACCTCTTCTCCCGTCCGAAGGGTGGCGAGGTGGACCTGTGCGATCGAGGCGGCGGCGAGGGGTGTGGGGTCGAAGGAAGTGAAGACCTCGTGCAACGGTCGGCCGAGCTCGCGCTCGACGATCTCGACGACGTCTGGGTAGGGGACCGCCGGGACTTGGTCTCGGCACTTCTTGCACTCGGCGACGAGCTCGGCAGGGAAGACGCCCTCGCCGGCAGAGATGATCTGCGCCAGCTTGATGTAGGTGGGTCCGAGCTTCTCGGCGGCGAGTCGGATGCGAAGGGAGATGCCAGCCTTGGAGCTCTCACGTCCCCGTTCCTTGATGGCCCACAGCACGATGGCGAGGCCGAGGACGCGAACCACGGTGATGGCGCGTCGAAGCGGCGGAAGCTTCGGTGGCTTGGTGAGCGACGGCAGGGCGGCCGCTTGCTGGCGGCGGAGCGCGTCGACACCGCGACGCCAGGTGAGCTCGTTGGTTGCGACGCTCCAGGGCTGGTCGTCGGTGAACGAGCCGAGATGGAGATCGTCGGCGCTGTCATTGGTGGGGGAGTCGGTTGCGGCAGAACCGGAGGAGCGGGGGTCGATCACGGTCACGGGGACAATTGTGGGCGACGCGGAGGCAATCCCCTCAGTCGGGCGGAACGTGGCGTTGTTCACACGGCCTGCTCACATCGGCTGCACCCAGGCCGATTCGACATAGAGCGCCACGCGTCGATTGCGCGGCGCGTTGGCAATGCGTTCGCAATGCAGGGAGTGATCCAATGACCAAGAGTTCGAGAGTACCCAGAGCGTTGATCGTCGGTGTCGTGGTGTCCTTGCTGACGATGGTGGTCACCCCAGCGACCGCATCTGCTTCCGGCTCAACGTTGGTTGTCTATGCGGTTGGTCATGACGGGTCGGAGAACATCGATATTTCGATCGGTGGTGTGGTGGTTGACAGTTTCAGTCCGAAGCGGGCGACGGGGAGTTTCTTCGCGTTGCCGGCTGATCCGGGTTGGGGTTCGTACACCTATGTGCATTCGGAGCCGTTCTCGGCTTCGGACGTGCGTTTGACGTTCACGAATGATGCGTATGAGCCGCCGGCTCTGTTGCGTGATGTTCGGGTGGACAAGATCGTGATCGATGGTGTGTCGTTCGAGACGGAGGACTTGTCGGTCACGAGCCGTGGGAACTGGTCGGTTGCTCGGTGTCGTGAGGTTGGTTCGTTCGAGGTCGACTCGTTGTTCTGCAACGGCTATTTCCAGTACGCGGACACCGACGACACCGAACCGTCCGAGCCTCAAGGTCCGGTGGCTCGAGCGGGCGACGATCAGGTCGTGATCGACGCCGATGGCGACGGCGTCGAACTGGTGCGGCTCGATGGGTCGGCCAGCGCCGATCCGGACGGCGCGATCGTGAGTTTTGAGTGGCTCGAGGGGCTTCAGGTCATTGCGACCGGTCCGACACCGGAGATCGAGTTGCCGGTCGGTGGCCACGCGCTGTTGCTGAGGGTGACTGACGATGATGGTCTCGTCGATGAGATCGGTGTCTTGATTGACGTTGATGCGCCGGTGTCGGGAGGTGGCTCAACGTTGGTTGTCTATGCGGTTGGTCATGACGGGTCGGAGAACATCGATATTTC
>CALLIQ010000080.1 GCA_938008925.1 uncultured Acidimicrobiales bacterium | reverse complement strand
GCTCGGCTCGTCGGAGCTCCAGTATCGAACGATGGTGATGAACGCGAGCGACGTGTTCGCCGTGATCGATGCCGACAGCATCATCACCTTCATCAGCCCGAACATCGAACGCCTCCTCGGCTTCGACGCCTCGGAGCTCATCGGCACCAGCTTCCAGGGCTTGTTCACCGAGGGCGGCAAGAAGAGTTACGAGACCTATCGCTCTCACTTCGAGAAGGGCATCGGCAACGAGACGGCCGACGTGCAGGTCCGCACCGGCATGGGCTCGACGATGACGGCCGAGATCGAACTCGCGCAGCCCGATGAGCTCGGTACGAGCCTCATGGTCTCGATGCGAGACGTCACCGAGAACCGTGCGCTTGCCGAGAACGTCCGCACTCGTGCGGAGAACGACGATCTCACCGGCTTGCTGAACCGCAACGGCTTGCAGGACTCGCTCAAGGTGATCCTCAACCGGATGCGCCCAGACGAGTATCTGGCCACCGTCACGCTCGACATCAACGACTTCAACAGGATCAACGAGAACCTCGGCTACCTCGGCGGCGACGAGCTCCTCGTGAACGTCGCATCCCGGCTCCGTTCGCACATGCGTGAAGGCGACTCGCTCTCCAGTCAGAGCGGCGACGAGTTCACCCTGCTCTCCGTCCATCGCAACAAGGCCGCCGGCGATGCCTTCGCCGAACGCATCGCCGGGATCTTCGACGAGTCGTTCGTCATCGGGGGCCGCAAGATCAAGGTCAAGGCCTCGATCGGTGCGATCGTCACCGACGACGTCCAGGGCGTGTCCAAGCGCGTGCTCGAGGCTTCGAAGATGGCGCTGAACTTCGCAAAGGCGGATCGACACAAGTCGTTCGTCGTGTTCGAGAACTGGATGCGAGAAGAGGCTGCGGTCCACTTCGACATCGCCCTCGACCTCGCCGACGCCATGCGGACCGGCGAGATCCACCTCGCCTTCCAGCCCATCATGTCGCTCGACACGAACCGTGTTCGCACGGTCGAAGCACTCTTGCGTTGGCAGCACCCGATTCACGGCAACGTGTCGCCCGGTGTCTTCGTACCGATCGCCGAGCGCAGCGGTGAGATCGTCGAGCTCGGTCGCTGGGCCCTCGATCATGCGTGCCGTCAGACCGCCACGTGGAACCAGGAACTCCCCGGTGGCGAGAGCCTCGGCGTCAGTGTCAACCTGTCGCTGTTGCAGCTCGAAGAGCTCAGCGAGGCCGAGGTCCTCCAGACCATCGTGCGCGACTCTGGCCTCGACCCCCATCACCTCATGGTCGAGCTGACCGAGTCGGTCATGATCACCGACCCGAACCTGCTCCGCCGCCAGCTCGACGGTTTCCGGCAGCTCGGCTGCAAGATCGCCGTCGACGACTTCGGATCCGGTGTGGCTGGCATGAGCCACCTGCACGACGCTGGCCGACTCGACGTGCTCAAGATCGATCGCCGGTACATCGAGGGCGTTGACCGGCGTGACGATGCACGGACGATCGTGTCCGGCGTGATCGACCTCGCCCATCGCATGGGCGCCAAGGCCGTCGCCGAAGGCATCGAAACACCACCGCAGGCCGAAGCGCTTCGTCGCCTCAACTGCGACTACGGCCAGGGCTTCTATCTCGGCCGACCGATGGTGGCGAACCGGATCGAGAAGTGGTTCTCACAGGGTTGGCAGGGCGAAGTGCCCGCGCTGATCGACCGCACCGAGACCTGGTAGATCGCCCGGTCGCTCTGTCGGGTCACCGGTTGACCGCTACCGTCTGGCGCCGATGAACCGAGCGACACAGACACGACGGCGGCGTACGTTTGCCGCCCTGTGTGCGTGCATGTTGCTCGCCGGCTGTGCCGGTGATGGAGAGCTCGAAGCCGAGCTGCGTCCGGATGCGATCGCAGCGGTCCGTGCCGTCGCCGGCTCGACCGGGCTGTCGCTCAGTGAGATCGATGCCGGGTGTGCAGCCGATGCCCTCGGCACCGAGCAGGCGACCGATCTGGTCGATCAGGGTGACGCCGTGGCTCCGGTTTTGGTGGCAGCCGTGCTCGACGAAGTGATCGAGTGCGTCGGCCCGGAGACGATCGCTCGGTCGGCGATTGCGCCCCAAGCTCCTGGAGCGGCGGAGGAGTCCATCGAGTGCGCGGCCGAGCGGTTCGACGAAGACCTGCTCGTCACGCTCCTCGCCGGCAGCGGTGCCGCCGCGCCGGGCGACGGCGACGATCGTGCGGCTGATGATCTCGGGGTGCAGCTCGAACTCGAGCTCGCGACCGTTCTGGCGTCGTGCCTCAGCCCCGAAGAGTTGCTCGATCTCGGCCAGTAGGCGGCTGGTCAGCCCCGCCGGGCTCAGGCCTGCTTGGCTCAGCCCCGCCTGACTCAGTAACCGCGGGACCGGTCGACGAGATTCGTCGGCTCGTCGCCGGCCTCGAGCAGCGTGAGATTGGTGTGGAGCATTTCGAAGAGCCGGTCGGCGTAGCTCGGGCTCCACGCAGCGGTGTGGGGCGTGACGATGAGGTTCGGCACGTCCCACAGTGGGCTGTCTTCGGGGAGCGGCTCGGTCTCGAACACGTCGAGGGTCGCGGCGGCGAGGTTCTTCGACTCGAGTGCTGCGATGAGCGCGTCGATGTCGGTCACGCCGCCCCGGCTCACGTCGACGAACAACGCTCGTGGTGCGAGGGCGGCCAGCTCTGCCTCGCCGACGAGGCCCTTCGTCTCGGCCGTGAGCGGTGTGATCACGACGACCGCGTCGGCACCGTCGAGCACCTCGAGCCGTCGATCGGGTGTGACGACCTGATCGACGCCGTCGACCGGTTCACCGCTGCGGCGAACCCCGACGACGCGCATGCCGATGTTGGCCGCCCGCGCTGCGATGCTCTGACCGATCGTGCCGAGCCCGACGACGCAGAGGGTCTTCTCGCTCAGCGGCGTCGACGGGGCGATCCGCCAGCGGTGCTCTCGCTGCTGCGCGGCGAGTTGCGGGAACCGATGGTTCATCGAATACAGCGCGCCGATGACCCACTCGGGGAGCTGTGGTTCGTGGGTGCCGCTGGCATTGGAGATGTACACCCGCTCATCGAGGCCGGTCGCCGGCAGCAGCTTGTCGACACCGGCGCCCATCCACTGGATGAATCGCAGCTTGGTGGCAACCGCCCAGTCGTGGCGAGGGACCGTGAATCCGAACAGCACTTGGATGTCGGGAAGGGCTGCCGCGAGCTCGTCCTCGTCTGCCAACGGGACGAGGGTGCGATCGGCGAACAGGGCCAACGACTCCTCGCTGGCGAAGTCGATCATGCGATCGCCGTAGACGTGGATCGTGTCGAATCGTTGAGTGCTCATCGGGGGCTCGTCTCGGCTCGGGCTCGTGGTGTTCAGACGGACTTGGTCAGGCGCGTGTCGTTCAGGCGCGCTGCCAGCGACCGGCGTCGACCTCGGTGGCCTCGCCTCGGGCGATCATTCGATCGACGTGGAGCTCGGCTGATCGTCGTTCGACCGAGTCGGCGAAGACGTGGTCCACGTGGGGTCGATAGATGAATCGGTGGGCCACGAAGTCTTCGATGGTGCGGGGCTCGGCGAGGAACTCGAGCATGGCGTCGTGGCGTCGAGCGATCACGGCGGTGAACGCATCGCACATCTCCACGAAGGTGTCGCGACCGGAGATCACGCCCTTGTGATGGAAGGTGACGTAATGGTCGGCTTCCTCTTCGCGCACCTGCAACAGGCTCGATTCGAACTGCTCGAGGTCGCTCCACGCATCCCCGTAGTAGGGGCCGAAGCCGGTCAGATCGATGTCGCTGAGGAAGAACACGCCGTCGGAGATCCGGAACCCGCTGTGGCCGCGGGTGTGGCCAGGCAGGTGCACGGCCTCGACCTCGACACCGCCGCCGAGGTCGAACACGTCGCCGTCGGAGAAGCCTTCGGCGTCGGGGCGGGCGGCGTAGTTGAACTCGGTGAGGATCGTCGTGGCGAAGTCCGAACGAACGGTGCCTTCGAGGCCGTAGATGTCGAGGAGGCCGTCGAGGCTGTGGGCAGCGTGCAGGTCGTCGTCGTGGATGCCGAGGCGAGCGTCGGTGAACAGTCCGTTGCCGGGCATGTGGTCTTCGTGACCGTGGCTGTTCCCACTGGATGAAACAGGTGATCGCGAGGGGTGCGAATTGCGAGATGGTTCTGTGAGGATGCCTGATGGTTTTGCGGATGCTTACACCACCTTGATAGATGGAGGATGGCAAGGTTTGACCGCCCCGGAAGAATTTGGTGGTATGGCACAAAGTCAGTTGGTTGGCGCCGCCGTTTCAGAGGTTTTCTCAGGTGCTAATCATTCCATGCAGATGATTTGCAATCTGGTTCCAGGCGCCATTTCCACGTTGCTTCGTTTTGGAAATACAGATCAGCAACAGAAATGGATACCCCGGTTAGTGTCTGGTGTCGCGCTGTCGACGATGTGTCTTACTGAGCCGGCGGCTGGATCCGACCTATCCAGAATTCGAACAAAAGCAACAAAGTCCGATAACGGTTGGCGTATAGAAGGA
>CALLIQ010000079.1 GCA_938008925.1 uncultured Acidimicrobiales bacterium | reverse complement strand
GCTGCGTTGGTCGACCAGTCGCCGTGCTCGCGTCGCGCCGGCCGCTCCACCACGATCGCGTCGGGCGGGTCGGTGACGCCGAGGGCGATCATGCCCTCGCGCACCGCATCGAGCAGCTGGTCACGAATCATCCGCAGAGCGTAGGCGCCAGCACAGCGAGTGAGGTGGGAGAATCGACGTGAACATTCCTCTGGGGAGCGGCGCGACAGACCGCTATGGTTTCCCCTCCCAGCCCTCGTAGCTCAGGGGATAGAGCATCGGCCTCCGGAGCCGTGTGCGCAGGTTCGAATCCTGCCGAGGGCACGTTCAGGCGTGGCGAATCAACCGCCGGCGAGATCGACGATCTCCCAGGCGGCGAGGCCGAGGGCCGCCGCCGCAGCTGTCGCTCCGAGCCAACGAGCTCGACCGAAGTCCGGATCGTCGTGATGGAGCCGTGTCGCCAACGCAACGAGCGAGAGGTCGACGGCGGCGAAGACGAACAGCGTGACCAGGCTCGTCACTCGCGCCAGCGTGACGAGCGGGAACAACAGTGCCAGCACGACGATCGCGCCGGCGACAGCGAACGTCGCTCGGACCGGCGTGTGTCGGGTGGGATGGACCCGTGCGAACGCGGCCGGAATCAAGCCCTCGTTCGACATGCCGTAGAGCATCCGGGAAGCCATCACGATCTGGACCAACACGCCGTTCACCATCGCCACGACAGCGATGGCCGACACGAGCCGCCCGTCCCGACCGCTGAGGATCTCGAACAGCGTCGCCATCGGAGCGTCGGAATCGACGAGGCGGGCCGGGTCCGCGATCGACACGGCGATCCCTGCGAGCAGGACGTAGATGACGACGGTGACGACGAGCGTGATCACGATCGCCCGAGGGCCGTTCCTGCGGGCGTCGATGGTCTCTTCCGCCATGTTGGCGATGTCCTCGAAGCCCACGAAGGCGAAGAAGGCGACGACCGCACCGGCGAAGATCACACCGGTCCCGACACCGCCAGTGGCGACAACGTCGCCGCCGGCTTCGCCATCGAACAACAGCGGTAGCCCGTATGCCGCAACCACGACCAACGTGCCAACTTCGAGCATCGTGATGGCCGCAGCGAACACGACACTCTCCCGTACGCCGCGGGCGGCGATGAGCACGAGGCCAGCGATCAACGCCACAACGACGACGGCCTCGGGAATCGCGACCAAGTCGCGGAGGTAGCCGGCGAAGGCCAACGAGATCACAGCGCTCGAGACGGTTCCGATCACGACGACCCCGAACCCGACGATGCGTGCCATCCCGGGCCCGAAGGCTCGATTGGCGAAGACGGCTTCACCGCCAGCTCGAGGGAAGCGGGCGATCAGCTTCGCGTAGCAGAGGCCGGTCAACCCGGCGATCGAGCCGGCGACGAGGAACGACCACGGCGCACGGCGCCCGGCGATCCCGACGATCTCACCGACCAAGGCGAAGATGCCCGCCCCGACCGTCACCCCGATGCCGTAGAAGACGAGCATCGGCAGCGAGATCGTGCGGGCCAGACCGGCCGGCGCTTCCGTTCGGACCGACTCTGTCGTCGGCGCGTCTTCGGTGGCGGTCACGTCATCCCCTCGCCGGCACGATCGTGACCGGGACTCCGGATCCCCGGGCGACCTTCTCGGCGACGCTGCCGAGGAGCCACCGGGTCATACCGCTTCGTCCATGGCTGGCGATGACGATCATGTCGACGTTCTCGCTGTCGGCCACGGCGAGGACACCACCGGCTGGGGTGTCGAAGTGAGCGACGACCGGGGTGGCTTCGACACCCGGCGCGTGCTCACCGGCGAGCATCACCAGCTGGTTCTTGGCCGCCGCATCGATGGAGATGCGTTCGGCCATCGCGAAGCTCTCGAGCGCCTGCTGTTCGGGCAGGTTGAGGTTGCTCATCATGACGATCTCGGCGCCGAGTGCGTCGGCGAGCACGCCGGCATGGGCGATCGCAAGCATCGAGTGCTTGGAGAAGTCCGTGGGGACGAGGATGCGTGGTCGATCGGTCATCGTGGCTCCCTTGTGTCCAGCGAGCGCTGGCTGTCGCAGTCGGCTTGATCTGTCTGGTCCCCTCCAGCCTCCGCCCGACAAGGGCCGATCGTCAGAGTCGGAGGTCCCGACACGCGAAAGGGGGACCTTGGGCCCTGATCCGACCCGTCTGATGGCGCCAAGGTGACAGCAGGCGGCTCGCCCCGAGCCGATGAAAGGAAGCGACCATGTCACTGCTCCATCACGATGCGAAGATCGATCGTCTCGCCGAGATCCCGCTCTTCGCCGACGCCGACAAGACAGCGCTCAAGCATCTCGCTCAGGCTGCCGACGACGTGTCCCTCACGGCCGGGACGACCATCATCAACGAAGGTCATCGCCACAACGAGGGCTACGTCGTCATCGACGGCACCTTCGACGTCGAGGTCGGCGGCGACACCGTCGCCGAGATCGGGCCGGGCGAGATGATTGGAGAGCTCGGATTCTTCGGCCACGGCGCAGCGAGCGCAACGGTTCGGGCGAAGACGGACGTCACCGCGCTGGTCCTGCCGTACAACCGTTTCGATCAGATCCTCGATGACCATCCTCCGCTGGCCAAGGCACTGGCCATCGGGCTCGCCGCCCGACTGGCTGCCATGGACGCACGCCATGGAGGTGACTGACGTGGAGGTGACTGACATGGAGGCGGCCGACATGAACGAGGGGGCAACGAAGCTTCTCACCGGTCTCAAGACGGTGACCGTCGGCATCGACGGGTCGGACGGTTCGTGTGACGCCCTCCGGTGGGCGACCCAGGCCACCGATGCCGACATCCAGCCGGCCACCGCCTGGCGCATGCCGTGGTGGGCAGCCACACCGCCCGTTCCGGGCAACCCGATGCCACCACAGCGCGACTTCTTCGAGGACAAAGCGAGAGAAGTGATCGACCAGGCCACGGCACGTATCGAGCGTCATCGGCTGCGATCCGCGATCATCGCATGTGGTCATGCGGGTCGAGTTCTCTCCGATGTCGCAGGCCGGACGGACATGCTCGTCGTCGGATCTCGGGGCCGAAGTGCCATGACCGAGGCGGTCCTCGGATCCACGAACTCCTACTGCGCAGCTCACTCGCCGGTTCCGGTGCTCATCGTGCCGACCGGCGAGCCCGGCGCAAACAAGCCCGAGAAAGCTGGAGACGCTGTCGTCGAGGTGAGCCCCGCACGCGGCGCTCACTTCGTGGTCGGCGTCGACGGGTCGGACAATTCGGTCGCCGCGCTGGCGTGGACGATCGAACACGCGGCCGCCGGATCGACCATCGAAGCGATCCACGCGTTCACCCCGGTGGGGGCGACGTATGAACTCGCCGGGTTCGATGCAGATCGGCTCGAAGAGCGAGCGCGTTCGCTGCTCGCCACGACGGTCGACCGGGCGGTCAATCGGGTCGACCGACCGGGCGAGGACTACGAGCTGACGATGACCGTGTCGATGGCCGACCCTCGAAACGCCCTCGCTCGAGCCGGCGGTGACATCGTTGTCGTCGGCGCACGAGGCCATCGAGGCGTGGCGCACCTGGTCCTTGGATCAGTTGCGACGGCGCTGACGCACCGAACGGCGACCCCGACGGTCATCGTGCCAGTCGACTGATCGAACCGGGCCTCGGCAGACCGAAGACGCTCAACCCGTTCGATTCCTCGCGAACCCCGTCGTTGTCGACGGCCATCCGGCGCTGTTGCGTGCGTGCGCTTCGACTCGGCTTGCCCCTTCCAGGCTGTTGGCCAGCGAGACCAGCACGTGTCGAGCAATCGCGACCGCCAGCCGTTGTTCCAGGCTTGCTCGACTCGTTCGCCCTGGCGTTCCCGGCCGAAGTCGGGACACGCCGAGCAGGTGGAGATGACTGCGCGCAGCGCCGAACGCCACGAGTTCGAGGTCCGCCTCGATCGGTGGGATTGGTTCGCTGCCACCCCGCTCCGTCGCCTGGCCCGACCAAGCGATCGGGAGGACGAGAGCGTCGAGGCGAGGTCGTGGTCGACCGACCCACGCGTCGACCACCACCGGAACCGGACCGGCTCCCCCGTAGCCGAGCGTGCGCCCGACCTCTGAGGACTCCACGGCCCATGCTTCGGTGACGAGGGCTGCGATCAGACGGTCACTCACGAAATTCACGAAGCCGCCGGCAGCCGTCTCGAAGGGCAAGTCGACGCCATGAAAGTCGTGGATCGACATTGGTTGATCGGACGCTGTGCTCATGGCGTCACCATGAACCAGCGGGGAACCACTCGCTAGGGACCAACGTCCGCGACGGTCGCTCCAGACGGCTCGAGGTCGGCCGACCGTGAACCGACGATCACCACCGGCTGGGTCGCCCCCGCGATCACGCCAGAACACGTGCGGCTGATCGACGAACGCCGTGTCGCCCGATCCCCCAGACTGCTCAAGACGATGGCGGCACACGTTCGATGCTCGGCCTCGCTCACCAGCGCCGAGATCGGGTCGTTTCCGACCGGCGTTGCGACGGTGACCGGTCCCGGGCCGTCTGCATCACCAGACGCGGCAGTCGACCAGCGCTGTTCCAGGCCCGATGCGATGTCGTCAGCCTCCGCCTCGAGCGCGGCGGAAACAACCCGACAAACGACGAGTCCGACGCCGAGAAGACCGGCCAGCGTCGCAGCCGTCCCAACGGCGCGATCCGCCCGCTCGGATCCATCGACTCCCACCAGCACCGGTCCCGGCCCCCAGCCAGCGATGTGCCGGGGCCCGGTCGCAACGGTGAGGCCGCCCCATTCGTCGATCACGTGCTCGGCGATCGACCACTTGCCCGACCACCGATTGGCGTGCTCGCTGTGAATCACGAGCACCGAGTCGGCGTCGAGCTGCTCCGCGATGGCGATCGCGAGATCCGTTCCCTCGATGGGATCGACGTGCAACCACCGCAACGGCACGTCGAGCCGGGCGGCGAGATCTGGACCGATGGCTGTCGGATCATCCCGGTCGCCGGTCCCGGTGGCCACGACCACCTCCGTGCCGATGGGCACCACTGCGTCGCTCTGAGTCGTCACGAGCTCGACGGTAGGACACCGCCGCTCCTCCGGCACGCCGATCTCGGCACCGTGACGGCGCACGTGCGACGTGGCAGTCTTCTCCGGATGAACGAGTCGACGAACGCGCCGCGAGACGCTGAACCGATCCGCGTGTTCCTGCTGGACGACCACGAAATCGTTCGACGAGGACTCGCCGATCTCCTCGACAACGAGGACGGCATCGAGGTCGTCAGCGAGGCGTCGACGGGCCCCGAAGCGCTCCGCGTGGTCGCCAAGACCAATCCAGACGTCGCCGTTCTCGACGTGCGACTCGAGGAGGGCAACGGGATCGAGGTCTGTCGAGAGATTCGATCGAGCAATCCGGACGTTGCTTGCATCATCCTCACGTCCTTCTCCGACGACCAAGCCCTGATCGACGCCGCGATGGCCGGTGCGGCTGGCTTCGTCTTGAAGCAGGTCAGGGGCAACGAACTGGTCGAGTCGATCCGCAAGGTCGCCGGCGGCGCACAGCTGCTGGATTCGGCCACGGTCCGACTCGGCATGGCGCGCCTCAAGGACAGCGACGAGGGCAAGGTCATGGCCTTGACCGACCAGGAGCACCGCATCTTCGATCTCATCGGTGAGGGCTACTCCAATCGTCAGATCGCCGACGAGATGTTCCTCGCCGAGAAAACGGTCAAGAACTACGTGTCCAACATGCTCGCCAAGCTCGGCATGAGCCGCCGAACCGAGGCCGCGGCCTTCGCCGCTCGTCTGGACGAGCGACAACGTCGCAAGTACGACTAGCCGGCGCGGTCGATCAACCGGGTCAGCTTCGGTTTCGGATCACGGCGACGGGGCACGGCGCGTGGTGCAGCACGAAGTCGCTGACCGATCCGAGCAAGAGCCCGCGAAATCCGCCGAGACCACGGCTGCCGACCACGAGCAGGTCGGCATCCTCGCCAGCCTCGACGAGGACTCGTCCTGCGTGACCCTCTCGGCTCTCGCACTCGAAGGTCGGGTTGTCAGGCCGGTCGTCGACGCTGTCGACGAGGCTGCGGGTGAGTTTCTGCGAGCGGTCGATCAGAGCGGCCGGTGAGTAGTACCACGTCTCGAGGCCGGCGACCGCAGCGATCTGCCATACGTGCAAGACCACGACCGTGTCGTCCGAGTGTGCGTTGTCGACGGCCCACCGAAAGGCCGACCCGGCGTCCTCAGATCGGTCGACGCCGACGATGATTCTTCTGCTCATGTGACAGGAGCTCCCTTCCTTGGCTGGTTGATCGGTCGATGAACGGGCGGTTGCGTCAGCGCCGTCCGCCGGCGCGCGTCCCGACCACGAAGGCGCCGAGCATGTCGAACGACGAGATGAGGCCCGTGGCACGGCCGTCTTGTTCGACGATCAGGTGGTGGACTTCGTGTTCGAGCATCGTCTCGGCCGCCTCGACCAAGGTGGCGTCGGCAGCGATGCGGAACGGGAGCTGGGTCATGACGTCACGCACCGGCGTGTCGTCGTGCCAATCCTCCGCGAGGTCCAGCGTCGAGACGATGCCGATGACCCGTTCCCCTGTCTCCGGCAGATTCTCCAGCACGGGTAGCGCATGGAACCCGAGACCGAGGATGAGGTCGCGAGCGCAGCCGACCCGTTCGGTGACCGGGATCGTGATCAGGTCGTCTGTCATCAGGTCGGACACCAAGAACGGGATGTTCTCGCTCTTCGTCATGTGAACAGTCAGACATCGATCGGACGCCCTCGGCAGAGTCTTTGGACCCTGCCCTCTCAGCGAACGACGAACGTTCTCGGGTTCTGGTCCAGATCGGGACTTCGTGCCCTCCCGGCCTGATCCGATGTCGACAACGCTGCTCCCATGACACGGCGCAAGGCGAGGCCGGGACCCGGACAGGGGTGCCTGTGGCATGAACCGCCCGGTGATGGGACCCAGGGCAGGCGTTCAGCCGGGTGGGGCGGAACCCGCCGGGCCCCTCGCAAGAGCTGGCACCTCGACTCCGCGACCCGGGCATCGGGACTCGAAGGGGTCGCCGCCGCTCGACGCGAGCTCGATGAGCACCCGGGCGCCAGCCTGCGCCCGGTGATCTGACCAGCCCGTGATCTGGCCAGCCCGTGATCTGGCCAGCTCAGCGATCTGACCAGCTCAGCGATCTGACCAGCTGAGTGGTCGCTCACCCCAGGTCGCGCCGCTCGAGTCGCTGGCTCGACACCCACACGGCGGCGAGGACGAACCCGCACCACGCCACGACCGCGATCGGCTCTCCGTCACCGAGCAACGGGCTACGAGCCACCAGCCAGTAATACGGACTCACCGATCGAAGCGGTTCGGCGGCATCGACCAGCTCGGCCGCGGCGCTCGCCACGTAGGCGAGGGTGAACGCGAGAACCGCAGCTCCGACGGCGACCGAGCGATCCCCGGTCTGCGCAGCGACGAGGAGGGCGACCGCGCCGAAGACGAGAGCGAAGACCGTCGAAGCGACCACGGCCATCACGAGCGGGCGGAGTCCGATGTCGCTCTCGACGAGTGGGTCAGCGATGGCGAGCGCAACGACCATCGCCAATGCGAGCCGCAACACCGTCAGCACCATCGAAACCGCTCGTTCGCCGACGTAGCGTCCTCGACTCAGATCGTTGGCGAGCACGAGGTCCATCAGCCCGACCCGTTCGTCGCCAGCGAGCGATGCCCCCGCCCCGATCGCCACGATCGAGAACAGCAGAGGCGCCACGATCGAGAAGACCTCGGCGTGGAAGAACCCCGGGCCCGAGGTGAGATCCAGCGCAGCGTCGCCCAGCAGTTCTCGAACTGGTTCCGGATAGTCGTCCAGGGCGGATGCGAAGGCCTCCGAGTCGCGCACGCTGGGGAAGAACGCTGCGATCAACGCGCAGTAGGCGGCGATCCCGAGCGCCCAGAGAGCGTCCCCTCGGCGTCGGTCCTCGCTGACGCGACGCACCAACGGAAGATCGACGAGGCCCTCGTTCGCTCCAGCTCTCATCGCACCACCTCCCGATCAGGTCGGCTGCTGCCCTTTGACCCGAGACCGACCGCATCGCCGCCGACCTCGTCGACCGCATCGCCGCCGACCTCGTCGACGAAGCGTTGCTCGAGCGTCACCGGCTCACTGGAGAGGTCGATCACGCAGTGCTCTCCGATCCAGGCTGCGACGTCGTCCATCGGACCGGTCACGTCGAACTCGACGAGCCATGAGTCATGGTCCTGTCGAGCGACCGAAGCGCCGCTCACCCCTCGTCGACCTGCCGGCGAAGCGGGTCGTTCGCCCTGCACAACGACAACGACGTGACGCTGGGGTCGCCGGCGGAACTCCTCGAGGCAGAGCACTCCGCGCAACCGACCATCGACGATGGTTGCGACTCGATCGCACACGTCTTCGACTTCGTGGAGAACGTGCGACGACAAAAAGACCGTCGTGCCGTTCTCGGCCAGCTCGCGGACGAGCCGTCGGAACTCGAGCTGCATGATCGGATCGATCCCCGCCGTCGGCTCGTCGAGCACGGCGAGGTCCGGGGAATGCATCAAGGCCTGCACGAGGCCAACTTTCCGTCGGTTCCCACTCGACAGATCACCGATGCGACGCCGACGGTCGAGATCGAGCCGGTCCGAGAGCGACCGGGCGCGATCGAGCTGCTGGCGAGCACGGTCCGCGCCGTTCGTGCCATCCCGGTCGACTCGACGGCGGCCGAATCGCGAGCCCGCCGACAATCGCCGCTCGGCACAACGGAGTGAGGCCATCCACTCGAAGAACCCGTCGACCGTCAGACCGTCGACGAGCGCGAGCTCAGCCGGGAGATAGCCAATGCGGCCGCGGACCGATGGGTCGCGGTCAGCGAGATTCACACCGAGCACGGAGATGGTCCCCGCCGTCGGACGAATCAGATCCAGAACGAGCCGCATCGTCGTCGTCTTGCCGGCACCGTTCGGGCCAATGAAACCGAACACCTCGCCGCGCGGTACCGAGAGGTCCACCTCGTCGATCCCGATCACGTCGCCGTAGCGTTTGCTCACCCCGACCAGCTGGAGTGCGAGATCGCCATCCAGCGATGCCCCCGTCAGAGGTCCTGCTGTGACCTCTGCTCCGGCATCGAGCGACACCACCTCGGCGGTCACGGACCGCCTCGAGACGTGTCGGACACGACGGAGAGCCCGACACGGGCGGAACGAGCGACGGCGGCAATGCCCGACGGGCCCAGCCGATCGTCGCCGGGCTGGGTCACGGTCACCGGCACTTGATTGCGAAGGGCGTCGTGGACGACGAAATCGAGCCAGTCGTGTCGCGGCATCGTGGACTCGACCAACAGCTCTTCGATGTCGTGCACCCGGAGCGCCTGGGCCGTCGCACCGAGCTCGTCGACTCGACGACGGCCAGCTGCGGCGACCCGACCGAACGCCCGATCGACGACATCGTCAGCGCCGAGCCCGCTCACGCGCACCATCTCGGCGTTGAGCCGCGTCGGCGAGTCAGGTTCGTGTCGTCCGCCCGTGTGGACGTAGCGAGCGAGCGGTCGGCAAGGGCTCGGAAGGTGAGCCATGACGAAGTGGGCAGCCCGAACGTCGCCAGAAACGACGATGCCGACGGCCTGATGACGCTCGGCCAACTCGGCGAGCTTCTCGGCGACACGAGCACCGTTGATCTCCCAGACCTGCTCGGCTCGGACCTGGAAGCGGTGCTGCGACCAGCCACCGTGTGCCCCCCGGTGAATGAACTCGCTGTCGCCCTCGATCGAGACCCGCTCGCCATCGGGTGCGCAGAAGCCGCCGTCCTCGCCGACGAAGAGATCGGCTCCAACGCGATCGACGAGCGCCCCGATGACGTTGAACGAGCTCCGTTGCACGTCGAACAGGGCAGGGACCAGTCGGGGGGCACGCCCGACGAATGCGACAGGACCGGCCGACTCGCCGGCAGGCACGCCGATACGCCGGTGACGAACACCACTGTCATTCGCCGTGACCACGTAACGGCCGCCGTCTGGCGACAGACCGGCGACGGCGTTGCGCAAGATGTCGGTCGTCCGCTCTGTTGCGTGCAACTCGGAGAGGGAGTGACTCAGTGCGTGCCACCGGGTCTGATGGGCGTCTGCCCGCTCTCCCGGCCGAGGTGAGTCGACCGCGACGGTCGCATGGGGACCTGGACGACCGTAGGCCTCCAGAACATCGTTCGCCGATCGCAGTTCGATCGACGAGGTCTGAGGGTGCAGATGGCTGATTCCTCGCACGTCGTCTCCTCGCAGGGCGCACTAGAGGTGGAAGTGCTTCGAACCTACGGTCGACGTCCCGGCCGGCCCAGGGCCCAAGGTCCTTCGAGCGTGCTCCGCTGACCCAGGCCGATTCGCTTGCCACCGCCGGCTGGTTCGGGCACGCTCAGCCCATGTCTCTCTCGCCAAGGCGCAGCGACTTCGATGCGCTGGCGAACGCTGCCGGCTGCGTACTCATCACCGTCGGTGCCTCGGGTCGGATCGACCGGGTCGACGTCGGCACGACATCCTTCGACCGGACCGCGGAGGGTGAACGCTTTCTCGATCTGATCGATGCCCGGGATCGCGAGGTTGTGGAAGCCGCTCTGGCGGCGCTCGCTTCCGCTGATCCCGAGTCGACGTCAGACACGACTCGGTTCGAGGCCGCGCTCATCGCGACGAACGACACCCGCCACGTGAACTGGACCGCACGCCGTCTCGAGGACGACTCGATCCAACTGCTCGGTTTCGACAACTCCGAGATGGAGCACACCCGGCAGGCGACCGCCCACGAGGAAGAGCTGTGGCGGGCGGTTCTTCGCACAGCTGTCGACCCGATCATCCTCATCGATTCGAACGGCATCATCTTGCGAGCCAACGACTCGACGATGTCGCTGTTCGGCTGGGACCGCGACGAGCTCGTCGGGAAGAACGTCTCCGTTCTCATGCCGGAGCCGTTCCGGAGTGAGCACGACGGCTATCTCGCTCGGTATCTCGAGACGGGAGAGGCCCACATCATCGGGATCGGTCGCGAGGTATACGGCCAGCGCCGCGATGGCACGACGTTCCCGATGGCACTGGCTGTCAGCCAGGTGGAGTCCGATGGCGTCCGCCAGTTCACCGGCATCGTCCACGATCTCACCCTCCGCCACGAGGCCGAAGCGAAACTCGTCGCCCTCAACGAACAGCTCGAGGAGAAGGTCGAGCAACGGACCGTCGAGCTCGAGGCGTCGTTGCTCGAGATCCGCAGATCCAATCGCGATCTCGAGCAGTTCGCGTACATCGCGTCGCACGACCTGCAAGCGCCACTTCGAAACGTGCGCCAGGGACTCGAGATGCTCGACGAGCACCTGCAGGAGACCCTCGGCGCTTCCTTCGACGACGAGGCGAACGAGCTCCGTCGGCTGACGATCGATTCGGTGACCCGAATGGAGGATCTCATTCGCGGCCTGCTGGCTTACTCGCGTGTCCAGCGCACCGACCGGGTGCCGGAGGAAAACGTCGACCTCGCCCAGGTCGCCGAGACGGTGGCCCAACAGCTCGCACTCGATCTCCGCGAGGCGGGGGTCGAATTGATCATCGATCCCCTGCCAATCGTCCGCGGCGACGAGACACAACTACGCCAGCTGCTCCAAAACCTCGTGCAGAACGCGATCAAGTACCGGGATCTCGACCGCAGGGCGCAGGTCACGATCTCTCATGAGCCGAGCGATACCCGCTGGGTCGTGTCGGTGACCGACAACGGTGTGGGCGTCGACCCCTCCCAACACAACCGGATCTTCGAGCTGTTCCGACGCGCCCACACCGGCCGATCTGGTGTCGGCCTCGGCCTCGCGATCTGCCAGCGGATCGTCGAGCGCCACGGCGGCGAGATCTGGGTGCATTCCGAACCCGGCGATGGGGCCAGGTTCTCCTTCGCTCTGCCGAGGAACGAGCTGTCGTGACCGCCGAAGACCCCGGTCACACCGAGCAGACCGAGCACGCCGACCACACCGAGCACACCGGGGACGGGCAAGCCCGCATCCTTCTCGTCGAGGACAATCCCCTCGACGTCCGGGCCACACTCCGCGCCGCAAAGCGCCTCCAGCTCGGCAATCGGATCGATGTGGTCGGCGACGGTGACACAGCGCTCGCCTATCTCTCCGAAGGCGAACCCCCCGACCTCGTGCTGCTGGATCTCAATCTGCCGGGCAAGGACGGCATCGACGTCTTGAAAGAGATGCAAGCCGACGACCGGCTGAAACGGATCCCCGTCGTCGTCCTCACCACCTCCGACGATGACGCCGACGTGCTTCGGGCGTATGACCACGGGGCCAATGCCTTCGTGACCAAGCCGGTCGGGCTCGAAGGTTGGATCGAGGTCGCCGCGAAGATCGAGGGCTTCTGGCTCTCCCTCGTCAGGCTTCCTCCGCAGTCATGATCGAGGCCGATCAGCTCCGGGTGCTCATCGTCGAAGACAACGAACTCGACAAGCGAGCGATGGTGCGCAGCCTCAACTCCGTTGCCGAGACCGACTTCGACATTCACGTCGCCGAGAGTCTGGCGAGCGCTGTCGCCTCGATTCGAGAGCACGACTTCGACTGCATCCTGCTCGACCTGTCACTGCCCGATTCGGTCGGCCTCGACTCCGTCGACGCATTGCTCGATGCGAACGACAGCGCACCCGTCGTGGTGCTGACCGGACTCGACGACCCGACCGTCGCGGTCGCAGCCGTGCGACGAGGTGCACAGGATTACCTGACGAAGCAGGACCTGCATCCGTCTTCGGTGGCTCGGTCGATCCACTACGCGATGGCGCGTCACGAGAGCGAGCGACAACTCCAGCTCGCCCACGAGCGTCTGAGCATCATGGAGGACCGCGAGCGCATCGCTCGAGACCTGCACGACAACGTGATCCAACAGCTCTTCGCTGCGGGCATGAGCGTGCAAGCAGCTGCGACCCGGTCGACCGATGAAGAGGTTGCGGCCCGTCTGCTGAGCGCAGTCGACGGGATCGACGCAGGCATCCATCAGCTGCGAGAGGCGATCTTCGATCTCCATGCCGGCAACTCCAATGCGTCGTTCGGTGACGAGGTCATGCAGGTCGTCAACTCGGAGACCGATGCACTCGGGTTCGCACCCTCGGTCCATCTCGGGCGCGAGCTCGAGCACGTCGACGCAGAGGTCCGACGAGCCGTGATCGCCGCGCTGCGCGAGGGACTCTCGAACGTGGCGAAGCATGCCCAAGCGACGGCCGCTCGTGTTGCGCTCGATGTCGCCGACGACCAGATCGTGCTCAACGTCACCGACAATGGCCTCGGCCCTCCCAAACCCGGCGAACGAACGCCCTCCGACCTCAACGGCGTCGGCATCAAGAGCCTCACCGAGCGAGCGGCCGGGCTCGATGGCGCGCTGTCCATCGGTCTCGCACCCGGCGGGGGGACCGAGCTGATCTGGCGGGCCAGGATCGACGCGACCACCCGGTGACCTGCACCCGCTGACCTGCAAACGCTGACCGGCCGCCGGCGGAACGACGCACGTCTTCAGGCCCTGTCCACGATCACCGCCCCTCTCTACCTTCGCCTCACAATCAACGAGTGCGAAAGGTCAGAGCATGGCAACGTCATCCGGCCAAACCAAGGCCGATCACCCACATCCACCACCGTTCGGTGAACGACTGATCAGCGAGCTGATCGTGCCGATCACCGCCGAGGACTTCCACGAACGAAGCATCGACGCGGCGCTCGGTCTGGCCGATCGATGGACGCTTCCCCTCAGGCTCGTCCACGTTCGGGCCCCCGATCGAGCATCGAAGGCAACCGACGTCGATGCAGCCGTCGACCGCCTCGTCGCGGCACACCCCGAACGACGGGTGTCCGGTGTCGAAGTCGACGGTGACGACGTGACCCTCGGCGTTCTCGGTGTTGCGAGTCCTTCCTCCCTCATCGTCATGGCCACCGACTCGATCGACCAGAACCCGCTCGTGCCGTCGGCCGGTGGTGACCTCATCCGGGCGATGGACGACATGGCCGTACTCTGCGGGCCGCAATGGAACCCCGGAGACGGCGGAAGCGTCGTCGTCGCGCTCGACGGATCGGCGCGGGCCGAAGCATCGATCGAACCGGCGGCAGCGCTCGCCCACGCGGCGGGCGAGACCCTGTGGCTGGTCACCGTCGTCGGCTCGGCGACGGTGGAACACACCGCATCACTCAGGGCCCGCGGCGAGAACGTCTCGGAAAGCGCTTACATCCGAACGAAGGCGGACGCCATTGCGGCCACGGGTGTGCAGGTCGGGTGGGAAGTGCTCTACTCCGACTCGCCAGCCGACGCCATCACGGCCTTCGCCGACGACCGTTCGTCCGCCCTCATCGTCGTCGCCACCCATGGCTCTTCGGGGCTTCGACAGCGGCTCGTTGGCAGCGTCGCGATGGCGGTCGTCGAGATGGCGACGGTCCCGGTGTTGGTGGCCAAGACCCACGTCGAGGAACCACTCGCCGTCGGCAACGGCTGACGCTGGGCCGGCCACAAGCCAGACCGTCTCGGGACTTCCGGCCCTGACCCGGCGCAGCGGGTCGGTGGACGATCGAGACATGAGCACTCCAGCACATCTCGTTCACGAACAACTGCGCACGTGGGTCGACGACATGGCCACGCTCTGTGCGCCCGACCAAATCCACTGGTGCGATGGAAGCCAGGCCGAGTACGACAAGCTCTGCCAAGAGATGGTCGACTCCGGCACGTTCATCAGGTTGTCTGACGAGCACCGGCCGGGAAGCTTCCTCGCCAGGAGCGACCCCAGCGACGTCGCCCGGGTGGAGGACCGCACGTTCATCGCATGCCGCAACCCCATCGACGCGGGCCCGACGAACAACTGGGCCGAACCGACCGAGATGCGCACAACGCTTCGCTCCCTGTTCGACGGAGCGATGCGAGGGCGGACCATGTACGTGATCCCGTTCAGCATGGGCCCCATCGGATCGGACATCGCCCAGATCGGTGTCGAGATCACGGACTCGCCATACGTCGTGGTCAACATGGCGCTGATGACCCGCATGGGGAACGACGTGCTCGATGCGCTCGGAGCAGACGGAACCTTCATTCCCTGCCTCCACTCGGTCGGCATGCCGCTCGAGCCCGGCCAGTCCGACGTCGCGTGGCCCTGCGATCCAGAGACGAAGTACATCGTCCACTTCACCGACGACCGGTCGATCTGGAGCTACGGAAGTGGCTACGGGGGCAACGCGCTGCTCGGTAAGAAGTGTCTCGCACTGCGAATCGCGTCGACGATGGGCCGAGATGAAGGCTGGCTCGCCGAGCACATGCTGATCATGGGTGTCACCGAGCCCGATGGCACCAAGTCCTACGTCGCAGCCGCCTTCCCGAGCCAGTGCGGCAAGACCAACTTCTCCATGGTCGACCCGCCCCCGGCGATGAAGGAAAAGGGCTGGGAAATCACCACCGTCGGCGACGACATTGCCTGGATCAAGCAGGGGCCGGACGGGTCGCTCCGCGCCATCAACCCCGAGGCCGGCTACTTCGGCGTCGCCCCCGGCACGTCGCTCGAAACCAACCCCGCGGCCGTCGAGACGATTCGGACCAACACGATCTTCACCAACGTCGCTCTGACCGACGACGGCGACGTCTGGTGGGAGGGAATGGACGGCGAGCCGCCCGCCCATGCGATCGACTGGCGCGGGAACGACTGGACGCCGGCAAGCGAAACCAAGGCCGCTCACCCGAACGCCCGCTTCACCGTCGCCGCTCAACAGAACCCGGTGATCGACCCAGCCTGGGACGATCCCGCCGGCGTCCCGATCGATGCGTTCGTGTTCGGCGGACGCCGATCGGGAACCATGCCGCTCGTGGTCCAGTCGTTCAACTGGGCCTTCGGCGTCTACATGGCAGCAACGATGGGATCGGAAACGACAGCTGCGGCGTTCGGCGAACAGGGCGTGGTTCGCCGTGACCCCTATGCGATGCTCCCGTTCGCCGGCTACCACATGGGCGACTACTTCAACCACTGGCTGGCGTTCGGCCGGACACTCGCCAACCCGCCCCGGATCTTCGCCGTGAACTGGTTCCGCCGAGACGAGGACGGGAACTTCACCTGGCCGGGGTTCAGCGAGAACGTGAGAGTCCTCGAGTGGATCGTGAAACGCTCGCACGGTCGAGCCATCGGCATCGAGAGCCCGTTGGGATGGATGCCGCGCTATGGCGACCTGGACTGGAGCGGCATCGACGGCTTCGGCGAGGACGACTTCCGCGAGTGCATGTCGATCGACCGGGACGAGTGGAACGCAGAACTGCTGCAACACGAAGAGCTCTTCATACGTCTGCACGATCGGCTCCCCGGCGAGTTCCCCGCCATGCGCACGCTGCTCGCTTCTTCGCTGTGGCGAGCGGACGAGCACTGGGAGATGAACCCCGACCCGACCTGAAGCAACCGGTTCGGGTCAGAGCAGGTCGGCGCCCAGGTCGTCGTGAATGTCGTTGCGCTGCGAATTGGACAGACCGAGCGCTGACGCGAGCTGGCGGAGATAGTCGGCTTCCTCGACCGTGTCGACGTTGATGGCGATCAACGACACCGCATACGCCTCGACGGCGAGATCGGTCGGAACCAGCGCTGCGACGGCGTGGGCGGGGATGAACGGCGAGCCGAGTTCGCGTCGGAGAAAGGCCTGCTCATCAGCGGGGAGATCGCCGAGTTCCGAGACGATCGCCTCGGCCTCTGCGTCGTCGACGTGCCCATCCGCCTTTGCGGCGTTGGTCATGGCCTTGATCAAGATTTCGGCCTGGTGGTCGTCCATCGGTTCGATGGCGTCGGCGCGTGCATCATCGCCGCCGCGGAACAGGCCTCCGAGCTTGCGGACCTGTGACCCGCCGAGGAACGCACCGGCGAAGCCACCGATCATCCCGCCCGTTCGTCCGCCGATGAGTTGGCCGACCATTCGACCCCCTCGACTTCCGAGCATCGAACCCAACAAACCGATCATGATCGACTCCTCTGTCGCCCTCGACCCGACGCAATGCACAGGTCGAACAATCACGCTACTGGTCGTCTGACCTACCGCATCGTCACGTTCCCCGACGTGATTGCACCTGATGCACGATCGGGCGACGACGAACCGACAAGCACGTCGCGTGAGGGTGCAAACCCGCTCCACCATTGGGATTCAGCGCCGGCGCGCTGCGTCTGCTCAATCGAACCCGCCGACCGTCGATGGACCGCCCGTTTCACATAGTGGGCAAAACTGTGTCGTTTTTCACAGGGCCGTTTGGCCCTGGCTATCGTGAATCGCTGATCAGGGCCATGGATCTGCACGGGGGTGGAGGGTTCCCGCACGCAACCTTGTGTTGCGCGACCGCGTCGACGCCATGGCACCCAAGGAAGGACCAGCATGAACTGGAAGCAATTCGACTTCGTCCGCAAGAACTCGAATCCTGTCGAGATCGACCTTGTCGAGGCGTACGCCCAGAACAAGATCAGCCGACGCGACTTCGTGAAGCGCGGCACGATCATCGGACTGTCAGTACCCGCCATGAGCGCCGTCATCGCAGCCTGCGGTGGGAGCGACGGTGACACCGCCAGCGGCGACAGCGACGGAAGCACCTCAGGCGGCGGCACGTCGGGCGGCAACGCCATCGTCGCCAACCAGTTCGGCGACGCCAACTCGGGCCTCGACCCCGTGGCGATGCTCGACCTCGGCACCTACAACGTCATCTCGCAGAGCTTCGAGTACCTCGTCGGTCTCGGCTCCGATGGCAACATCGACGCGAACGCCCTCGCCACATCGTGGTCGCCGAACGAAGACGGTTCACAGTGGACCTTCGAGCTTCGTGAAGGCGTCAAGTGGCAGAACGGTGGCGACTTCACCTCGGCCGACGTCGCCGCCACGATGGATCGCCACGTCGCCTTCGGCAACGCCGGTCTCGACGGCGTGATCGGTGAGGGTGCGGTCGACGCATCCGACCCCTCCAAGGCCGTGTTCACCCTCCTCGAGCCGAACGGCAACTTCCCCGTCCTCGTCTCGATCTTCAACGCACAGAGCGTGATCACCCCCGCCGACTACTCGAGCGGCACCACGCTCGACGAGCGCCCTGACGGCACCGGCGCCTGGATCCTCGACGAGTTCGACCCCAGCACCTTCGTCGCCCGCTACTCCCGCAACCCCGATTGGTGGGGTGGCGAGACGCTTCTCGACACCATCGAGCTCCGCGGCTTCGCCGACATCGGCACCGCCGT